>NZ_JBIVYG010000030.1:0-43202 GCF_044769685.1 Agrobacterium sp. NPDC090283
CGCTTAAACTCTTCGCTGAAATTCGATTTGCCCATGATGCTCTTCTTGCCTCAAAATTAGGAAAGAAGGTGTCTACAAATCTTGGGGCTATTCACAGCGCCATGTTTTAAAGCACGTAGAGGCAGAGTTCGTACAACGTGAACCTGTAGAGCACTTGCTCATCTGGGAGTCGCATAAATTCTGATGCTGTTCCCTTTACCCAGTATGTGATGCGCGATGTTTGAACCACCGCGTTTGTTCGAGACACCCCGAATAACGCTGCACGCTTCACCGTGGCTTACGGCAAAACGCGAAGAGTGGGCTTGAATTTTTCAGACGCACCGGCAAAAACAAGAGAATGGTAGTCATCTTTTTTGGTGGGGTGTTGTGGAAACAAAAACTTATTATTCGAGCCGGTGGTTCTCCGTTTTTGTAACGGTCGTTTTACTTCCTATGACACTCGCCTTATTCTCTATTTCGTCTTTGAGTCATATTTCTGGTATCTTCTTCGGCCTGATATCTTTAATGTTTGCTTGGTTTTCTACGATTGGCATTTTTAGCGTATTCAAGCGCTCCAAGGTCACTCTCGCCCCTGAAGGTTTCACGGTTCGGCGCGTGTTAAGCAAGCCTGTTTTTGTTGCGTGGCAGGACGTGACGTCAATCCACACAATATATATTAAGGGTTTCTTTCCAGTCGTTACATGGCGACCGAAGCGGAAGCCCGAACGGTCACCTGTGCTGAGTTTTTTATTTGATGGTCGAGCGTTCCCGGTCCGTTCAGGGTTTTATGCAAACTCTTTTCTCAAAGAGTTAGAGAAGTTTCACGAAGCTTATGGTGGTCCAGACGGTCAAGTCTTCGTATCCCATTAAGCCCGATACCTGCCGGATGTTCCTTACTGCGCAGACGCACCAAATCCTTGTCCAGTTCGCTCAGCCGCATCATCAAGGTTGATTTTCATCCGGTAGGTTTGTCCGACTCAGGAGCGTCGCGTATAAAAAGCTGTCGTAGGAGAGGAACCGTGGAATTGTTGAACACACCGCCTTCGTCACCGAAAAAGAAGCTCGCGATCTTCTTAGACGGAACGTGGAATGCAGTCGGTACAAACACGAATGTTTGGCGCCTCCGCTCTCTTTGCGCAGACAAGGATGCCGAGGGCCTACAACAGCTTCGCTACTATGATTCTGGGGTAAATGGCTTCATCGGAGGCGGTTGGGGCAAAGGCCTCACCGAGAATGTCCAAGAGGCTTACAACTGGCTTGTCGAGAATTATGAAGATGGCGACCAAATCTTCATCTTCGGTTTCAGCCGTGGAGCCCACACCGCCCGGAGCCTCGCGGGCTTCATTTCAATATGCGGTCTTCTGAAACCCGGAGGAGCATTGGGGGTAGATCAGCTATATGAGCGGTATCGTAATGATGATGACCGCACGATCTATAAACTTCCCACGTTTGAACCCAAGAGCATCACGCTTGAAGAGCGGTGGATGCTGAAATACTCCCGCCCGGTGGCAATCGAAATGGTCGGCGTTTGGGACACCGTGGGGGCGCTCGGCGTTCCCGCTTTTAGCCTCGCCGGCGTCAGCAGTTCTACACTGAAGTTTCATCATACAGGCCTTCGCATACCGGTCAGGCACGGGTTTCATGCGCTTGCGATTGACGAACATCGAGCGAAGTTCGCACCTACGCCTTGGACAATTAGAAGCAAGGCTGGAAGCGCCGCGGCGCAAATGAGGTCGATAGAGAGTGTTGAACAGCGCTGGTTCGTCGGTGCTCATGCGAACGTCGGCGGCGGTTGTTTTAACGATACGCTTGCCCAGATCCCGCTGAGGTGGATGATGCAAAAAGCGTCTAATCTTGGACTGGCTTTTCGCAATGAACTTGAGCTGGAGGGTGACGAGCATTTGGGCCCGGTTTCGGATTCCTATAAGGAGTTCCTAAAAGGCGCCTATTCCTGCGTGAGCAAGAGAAGTTATCGCCCTGTTGCACCTGAACCGTTTGTAGGGCCGACGGGCACCCACACTAGAGTCAATGAAACAATTGACGTTTCAGTTTTTGAACGATGGCGGGACAACGTCGACTATCGGCCGCCAAACCTGAGTGATTGGGCAAAGCGGAAAAAGATCGATCCAATCAACATCCAAACTTCCGTTTTAGCGAACTCGCCTACCGTCGACGCGCCTTGACCGAGACGCTCTCGTGAGCTGAACCGGTATTTCGCGCCAATTCGAAGCGATCTCCCCCAAGTCTGAGCGTCTACGGCCAGAGATTTGATGGTGCCGTGGTTGTTATCTGAGCGTCACACTTCGGCTCTACGAGTGAACAATGCAACGTCACCTCTTTGTGTTATTCCTCCTTGCGCTGACCCAGATCACCGGCTGGGGTGTGGTGAGCGTTTTGCCTGTGATCGCGACGACAGTGGCGACCGAATTCCGAACCTCGTTGCCAATGGTCTTTATCGGAACCTCTGTGATGTTCGTCGCGATGGGTCTTGCAGCCCCTTGGACAGGGCAAGCGTTTCGAAGATTTGGACCGCGTTCCGTCATGGCTGCGGGAGCCGGGGTCATCGCGGCAGGGCAGTGCCTGCTCGCGCTTTCTGCTGACCTGTTGGTGTTCTGGGCAGCCTGGATGCTGGTCGGAATTGCAGGCTCAATGTTCCTGACGACATCTGCCTACGCCTATATTGCGGATTATGCGGAGGATCGCGCGCGGAGCCTTATTGGCACATTGATGTTGGTAACCGGTCTGGCCGGTAGCGTCTTCTGGCCCATTACCGCTTTTCTCGATGGTGTGGTTGGCTGGCGTGCAACAGTTCTTATCTATGCCGGTATCATGGCTTTTGTTGTCTGCCCGCTGGTTTTAATCGTCCTGCCGGCCACTGGAACTGGGGCCGCAGCGGCCATCAACAAAAGAACTGCTCGCAAGGGTCCTGTCTTCGCCCTTCTTGTGACCGCCATCGCTTTGAACAGCTTCGTGACGTTTGGCATCGAGGCTGTAGGTATTCAGCTCTTGCAGGCAACAGGAATGGACCTTGCCAAAGCGGTCGCGATTGCATCGCTTCTGGGGCTCTTCAAAGTCGGAGGACGTGTGATTGACTTGCTGGGTGGGCAACAATGGGACGGGTTATCCACGGGGATCGTGTCCGGCGCAATGATACCCATCGGTCTTGCTGTAATGTGGATAGGTGGTCAAGGCTTCCTGTCGGTGGCTGGTTTTCTCGTGATCTACGGCGTGGGAAGTGGGGCTTTCGCTGTTGCCCGCGCCACCATGCCGCTCGTTTTCTTCGAGAAATCCGACTATGCCGCCGCAATGGCAACCATTGCCTTGCCAATGAATTTGATCAACGCACTGGCACCGCCGGTTTTGGCTGCGCTCATGGCGGGGATGGGGGCAGAGGCGGTCTTTGCGGTTCTTGGCATCCTCAGCTCGATGGCCTTTATGGTTTTATGGCAACTCAACCGTAAGCGGTCGTGGAACACCGTGGCTGAGTGATTGCTGCCGAAGAAGCCGGCATCCTACTAGGCAATCAAGTTTCTAGATTTTTAGAAATTCATATTGAAACCGCTAATCTCAAAGAGATTTTGAATGAGCCAAGAACGAGACAACGCCCATTGTCGATCTGTGCCGGATCGGCCTACAGGGACAATTCTGCACTTTCGAAAAGACGGAAACACACGCAAATGTTATGACGAAACCCATGGAAATCTGTGGGGCCGAGGCAGTATGCATAGAGCGGTTGAAGACAAGAACGCCGAATATTTCCAACGGTGTGGCGAGGTGCTCAACATCCTGTCGAACGCAAAGCGCGTCGAGGTCGTGCTGGCACTGTCCAAGAATGAGCATAGCGTCAAGCAGTTGGCCCATCAAGTCGATTTATCGCAATCAGCGCTTTCTCAGCATCTCGCAAAAATGCGCGAGGCGGGTGTTGTTGAAACGCGACGTCACGGACTTGTCGTCTATTATCGGTTGATAATGCCGGAGCTGATAGGGTTGTTGAAAGAGGTGGTGCTTTTCGTCAAACTGAATTCTAAAAAGGCATGACCACCCAAATTCCTTACATCGAGGAAGCCTGTAGCTTTCACTACTTGTAAATGCTTTCACCATCGTCAGATAGCGGCCAGACAGTCCGAATTGGAATGTTCCTGACCTCGCAGCTGTGCCAAGTCCTCATCGAGTTCGCTGAGTCGCAGCATATGTGCAGTTATCTGCAATGAGATGATATGCCGATCATCTATCGAGAAACGTTCCCACCTTTTGAGATTGTCTATGACCTCAATGAGGTCGAGACGTTCCTGTTCGAGCTTCTCCAAATTCCAGATCATCGCAACCGGGCTCCCGTTTTGACTTGCGTGAAACGTAGCATGGGCGGATCGGTTCAAACCGATAAGATTTAGCGTAAATTTTATCTAAATTGCCGTTTCGGCTTTTTCAGAGAAACCGCAGGTCAGCGCTTATCCGCGCCTGCGAGTCCGCCGCCAGCTGCAAAAACTCCCTAGAGACGTCGCCGTAAATAACGGTCGGCATAACGCCAATTACATTTGCAGGCCAAAACGCTAGTGCGGGGAATCTCCACGCATGGCAGGTCTTGCTCCATCTGGAGACATCAATGCCGCGCTCGCGAGGGTACAGGCATATGGGGAAGCTGTACCCAAATTACCTACAGACAAACACTCACACACACAATCAACCTCACAATAACCAAACGAAGGAACCAACACTATGAGTACCCAACAGATACTCGATGGCTATACGCAAATGGTTGAAGAGAGAACAGCAGGCGGTTGGGAAAGTTATATGCTCACGCTGATGTTCAATGCGCTAAGCGGCAATGAAAAAGCCAAGAAGGCCCAGATGCGTTACACGGTGGAGCAGCTTTATGTTCGCGTACTGACCCGCCTCATCAAACGGCCCTATAAGACCCCGAGTATTCAGATGCCATTCTGGCTTGCCAGTTACGACTGGCCAGTGCGGAAGCTGTCTGGCTGGTCCACATCGGACAGCGCAATCAACGACGGGATGCATATTCACGTACTGGCAATGGTGCCGCCGAATGCGCGTACCGGACGCCGAGTAACGGACCTTATCGCGAACGCACCAACTAGTTTCCTGATTGGCAAGACTGCGCCCCTTTCCCGCATTCATGTCACGCCCATCGAAAAGACGCTGGCACGGGCCGCGGCATATACTCTGAAGTCAGTAGATAGAAAGAGAGCGACCCCGGAAGAGGTTATTGTTCTTCCGAAGTCGAAGCGCGAATTGACTAGTTGGCGTACGTGATTGGTGGACCGTCTGGAGGCGGTTACGCTTTCTTGTGCTTGATCGAGCGAACAAGAATGCTCGTGGCGGGGCCAATCGTGATGATCTCACATTTCATCTTGAACAGCTCGCCCTGCGGCAGACGCCTGAAGGCCTTCGCTGATTTTTTGATCAGTAAGTCCGCATGTACGATGGTCAAATCGTTCTCTGCTGCAAATGCCTTGTCTTTATCGGAAACAGGAGACCGGTCTAGGGCTTTTGCCTTTTCGGAGACAACGCCCTGATCGGTCGCGTTCGAAGAACTAGCAGGCAACGCGTGCGTTTTGGAGCGCTTATTGGACTTCTCTTCACGCGCAGTCTTGTTTTTGTTTGCGTGTTTGTCTGCCAGTGCCTTCAGGCCCTTATTGTTGAGTTTGACTGCTAGGTCGTTCCCCGAAAAACCTTTTTCAACCAAAGGCCCCGCGGCGCGAAAGTAGAAGCTTGCCCTTTTCTGCGCATCCTCGCCCGGGCCCACCATGTACTTCAGAACCCACCGGACAGCGTCGTCCTGCTCGGTTTCTTTTGGCTTGCCGATGCTGTTCGGCGAACGATTGCAGAAAGCTTTCCAGAGCTTGGCGTTCTTTTTCAACTTCAAGCCAAGATCGCAAGCCGTGGCAATATCCTCACACACTCCTTGCCTATAGCCCCTTTCCCGACTGAAATATCGGAATTGCAACTTCGAAACAGCACTGTTCATCTCAAACACCGATAGGTCTTTCGATTTCGGATTATCCGATTTTTCCTTCAACTTAGCTTCAGGCGCTGCGCTGCGATTTTTTGAGGAAGAAGTAGACATGTTATTTGCCTCCCCTCTCGATTTCACGCAGTAGGTTATGAATATCCTCGGCTTTCCATACGGTGACCCTTGGCGAGATTTTGAGCGGTTTTGGAAATTTGCCGTTTTTGACGCCCGCCCAGAAACCTGACTTGCTGATTGGCAGCGGGCCGCTGGGGCCAACAATCTGGTTGAGGCGTACAAATCCCGTTTGCGGGAAGGTCGGCGGTACACTGCGCTCGTGCAGTTTGTCGTTTTGAAAACGTATGTGCTTCATGTCTTTCGTCCTTTCGATCTTGATGACGGAGAAAGATTGACGCGAAATTTATCGATTTAAAATTCTGTGCGTGTCCATGGACATGGTAGCCAAAAATGGACAATCTGTTTGTGTTTAGTCTTTGATTATCTTTTGAAAAATTTCATTGAAAGATGCAGCCTCTATATCGATAAGCTTGGCAGGTGCAAAAGCGGTGGCTGGCCCGTCGCCAACGAGGCGCATGGTCTTCCGTTCGAGATCAGTGTCGGTCATCCGTCCAAAGACGTGAGCGGCAACATAGCGAGTGCGGCGCATCCAAGTGTCGAGGTAGGGCTGGTGGTTTTGATAAGAGAAGAAGCCATCTAGAATGAGTTGCAGCAACGTTTTTCGGTTTATGCGGATTGTTGAGGCGGCATACAGCAGCGCCAATGTTTGCTTGTTCTGGCTCCATCGTTGATGAAGCAACGACCGCGAGACGTATTTTTCTTTGTAAGGGAAGGAGGGGTTTTTATCTTTCAGCACATCCAACATGAGGACTGCTTTGCTGAGGCTCGGAAGAAATGGGCGGCCTCTTGCACTGGATCGATCAATAGCATGATGAAGAAAACGCATGGCGAGGACACAGGTATTTATCGATTTTTCATCCCGCTCAAATGTTATCCAGAGTAGCTCGAAAGACGGATTTTGTGCGAAAGCTTGATAGCCACCCAAGCCGTCATAAATCTCGATCAAAAAGTCCAAGCTTGTGAGGATGTATCGAGCTGTTATGTCTCTCTCCAAACTCAACTCGGCGTAACCCAACTTCCATTCCGCATCATGCATGTGGTCAAGAGCTGCGTGCACCATGAGAATTTCTCGCACGCGACGTTCTCGGGGCACGATCAGCCACCCGCCGAAACTTGCGGCTAAAACTTCCTTGTAGCCGGGGTAATACTCATGGTTGTCGAGCAGCACCTCTAAGATTTCCTTGGCTTTGTATTTGCCGACAAGCGCAAGGACAGTTGGGCGGATGTGATCGGTTGCTTGATGCTCAGGAGCCCATCGCCGTTTCAGCGCATGGAGAGCGGTGATGACATCTCGCATCTCTTTTGATTCAATCACATCTTTAACGTCGACCATGCTATCCCGCCTACTTTGGTGAACGGGATAAGACTATCTGATTCATGGAAGTAATGCAGCGCGGCGCGCAGCTAGTTTGACGGGTACTGTTAAGATCCAACGGGCGAGGTATCGTCCAATAACATCCAATATATTTACGGTACATTGTGCGGTAAAATCATATAATAAGAAAATTTATGGTTATATTTCAATTATTTGTATAAGTAATTCGATTCCCTTCACCCGCTCCATTTTCAAAGCGTCTGAAACTCTTCCTCTGCCGCGTTCAGCCGCCATCGTGTCGCTCGTCGCGCGAATATGCAATTTAGCTTGACTACGATTAAA
Source organism: Agrobacterium sp. NPDC090283 (assembly GCF_044769685.1). Classification (NCBI taxonomy): domain Bacteria; kingdom Pseudomonadati; phylum Pseudomonadota; class Alphaproteobacteria; order Hyphomicrobiales; family Rhizobiaceae; genus Agrobacterium; species Agrobacterium sp. NPDC090283. The sequence goes on from NZ_JBIVYG010000030.1 coordinate 7,746, forward strand.
TTGCACGTAATAGTTGATGCAGTCGTAACATAGGGGAAGTGTTATGAGTCGCAAACTTCTTTCGGAATTTCTGGGAACCTTTTGGCTCGTGTTCGGAGGATGCGGCAGTGCGGTTTTTGCCGCCGCCTTTCCCGAGCTCGGCATCGGATTCCTTGGTGTCGCTTTCGCTTTTGGTCTGACGGTTCTGACCATGGCCTATGCGGTTGGCGGCATTTCAGGTGGCCACTTCAATCCAGCCGTTTCAGTCGGCCTCACGGTTGCCGGCAAATTCCCGGCAGCGAACCTCTTGCCTTATATCGTGGCTCAGGTCGTGGGGGCGATCGTCGCGGCTGCGGCGCTTTATGTCATCCTCACCGGCAAGGCGGGGGCTGACATCGGCGGTTTTGCCGCCAATGGCTATGGCGAGCATTCGCCGGGCGGATATTCTCTCGTTTCGGCGCTGCTGATCGAAGTCATCCTGACGGCATTTTTCCTGATCGTCATTCTGGGCTCAACGCATGGCAGAGTTCCGGCCGGCTTCGCGCCGATCGCCATCGGTCTTGCTCTCACCCTTATTCATCTGATTTCCATTCCGGTCACCAATACATCCGTCAATCCGGCCCGCTCCACGGGACAGGCATTGTTCGTTGGCGGGTGGGCGCTGCAGCAGCTCTGGCTGTTCTGGCTCGCTCCGATCCTCGGCGGCGCCATCGGGGCCGTGATCTGGAAAATCTTCGGCGAGGAAGAGAAGGCCGGCCATGCCGGTTCGGTTCAACCTGCGCAGACGTGAATAAGAGGGTTTGTTTCCTCGAATGGTCGGGGAAACGACTGAGGAGGATGAGATGGATCTTGCTTCGATATTGGCCCAAATCGTCGGCGGTGCGGTAGGCGGCACGGCAGGCGGAAAGATAGTGAAGGACTCCGATCTTGGTTCGCTCGGCAATCTGATTGCCGGCGCCATCGGTGGTCTCGGCGGCGGAACCGTGCTCGGATCGCTGCTCGGCGCGGCGGGAGGTGCGGCAGCCGGCGGCGTCGATATCGGCGCTCTCGCCGGTCAGCTCGTTGGCGGTGGTGTCGGCGGTCTGATCGTGCAGATCATCGTCGGCCTGATCAAGAACAAGCTCGTTACCAAGTAGAGCGGTTCGGTCGCCTTCAGGATGAAATGACGGACCTTGCCGAAGGAGGCGCTTCGTTCGGCAAGGCGTGAGCTTTTCGTATTTCGGTGACGGTGGCGATGCAATGCCTGAAGCGGTTTTGCCGGCAGCAGAAGCGTGACCGAAATCGTGAAACGCCGTCGCGGTTGACAGAGGAAGTATTAGGGCTTGTTTGGCTGCTGTCGAAAATACCGGGTCACGTGGTATTTTTGACGGCTGGCATATGTGGCGTCTTGTTCCATGCGAAGGGTTTGGTTTTGAGCTCCACCACGGCCCGCCAGGCCGCGACGGACAAGATCAGCCAATATGCGGGCATTGCCAGCCACCGCTTTCCGACATGCCTTTTCTCATAGGCGATCATTCTGCTTCTGCCCATCAGCACGAAGATCGTGTAGCTTCCGACGATATTCAGCGCATCGATAAAAAACAGAAGACCCTGCCAGGTGAGCAGCAGATCGACGCCGTTTTCCCGGATGGCGAGGGCCATGAGTGCCAGGGAAACGAAGAGCAGGGGATGGGCCAGAGACGACAGAAGCATGCCGCCGATCAGCAGCTGAAAAACCATATAGGCAATCCACCCCATGTCACGTGCGGTCGCAAAGGGCGCACGGGTCAAAACCAGCCAGCTTTGCAGCCAGCCCTTGTACCAGCGTGTTCGCTGGTTCAGCCACACGGGTAGCGAGGTCGGCGCATCCTCCAGCGTCTGCCGTCGGATGACGCCACAACGATAACCGAGCCGATGCAACCTCAGGCCAAGATCGGCGTCCTCAGTGACATTATAGGGATCCCAGGCACCGGCCTGTCGCAGCACGGCGGTTCGGAAATGATTGGAGGTGCCGCCAAGTGGCAATGGCAACCCGTGTGCGGCAAGCGCAGGCAGCATGCAGCGGAAAAGGCCGGAATATTCCAATGCGAAACAGGCGCTGAGCCAGGAGGAAGAAGCGTTGCTGACAATAAGCGGCGCCTGCAGGCAGGCAACCTCCTCCGGCGCGTTGCGGAAGGTGGCATAGGCTTCGCGCAATTGTTGCGCATGGGGCCGGTCTTCGGCGTCATAGATGACAACGAATGCGCCGCGTGCGCCGGAAAGCGCGTAAGTCAGGGCCTTTGGCTTGGTGCGCGGCAGGGAAGGCGGCACCTTGACGACCTCCATATGCGGGCCGGGATTTGTTCGCTGTATTGCCTCGATTGTCGCGCCGTCGTCGGCCTCGCAGACAAGCTTGATGTCGAGCCGGGATTTCGGCCAGTCCAGACGTTCCAATGCGCCAATGAGTTGCCCGACGACGGCCTCTTCCCGGTAAAGCGCCACCAGAACGGTATAGATGGGCAACTCTTTTTCCCGCTGAAGAGGCGGGATGGTTTTCGTGTCGTTCTCCGCGGGTACTTGGACGAGCGCGAACAGCCTGAAAAGCAGGGTAAGGAGGTAAAGCATCGTCAGGGTGACATGCAGATAGGCAAATGCCGCTTCCGTATAGAACAGCAGCGACAAAATGAGCAGGGTAAGGAGAACGCCGCTGCAAAAACCCTGCTGGCCGTGAAGCGTGATCCTGGCGGAATGCTGCGGCGCCGTGTTGAAAAGCCGCTGCTGGGTTTCCGCCAGGCGGCGGGCCTCGCCCGCTTTCCAGATTGCGCTGCGTATCGCTTGTGGCGTGGTCACGGCACATTCGTCGAGAAGACGCGGACGCTGATCCAGCATGTTTTTCAGCGATGCCATCCGCGCCAGTTCCGGCACGATCAGCAACGTCGGCGTGCCGTTGAGCGGCGTCAGCCGCAGGAACCTTGGCTGGGAGAGCTGAGTGTCCAGCTTGTTCAAGTCCGTCACCCGGTCGGGTCCGATTTCCGGGAGAAACGGCAATCGCAGAAATCTCGCGAAAGCGCCGAAATAGGCATCCACCGTGACGAGACCGCTTGCCAGCAACTCGTCTTCCACAGTCGAGCCATTTTCCAGCGCCCGTTGCTCGAATGCTTCGATATAGGGCCTGCCAAATCCCAGCGAAGAGAGAAAGCGGGCTTGTCCGGCCTGGTCCTGTTCGGAAGTGGCCAAAAGCGGATTTTCACGGGTATGGGAAAGTGCAATTTTTCGTGTCGTCGGCGTCGTGCGAAACGAATCTCGTGTATATTGCCTAAAATAATCCATGCATCGCCGCCGCCGTCATGGTAACGCCCACTTCCTGTTACGGATAGTATAGATGAGAATGACGAATGTAACGCGGAATATAAGTCTCGGATTTACTTTAGCTTTCGCTTTACAATTTACCGGTTTTTTTAGCGATGCGCGTGCGGAGGGTCTGTCCGACGGAAACCGGATGCCGGTGCTGTTCGATGCGCAGGAGCGGTTTCCGGGCGGCGATCTTTCTTCCGTACCTCGCATCAGATTTCTGATGTCGGTCGATTTCCCGCCCTTCAATTTTACCGATCAGGAAGGCCGGCTTGCGGGTTTCCATGTCGATCTGGTGCGTGAAATCTGTGCGCAACTGAAGGTCGAGAGCAAATGCCAGGTGCAGGCGCTGCCGTTTGACGAGCTGGAGGCGGCTTTGGAAATGGGTGAGGGCGAAGCGGTGATTTCCGGTCTCGCCACCACCGCCGACCTGCGCAAGAGTTTTACCTTCTCGCGGCCCTATCTCTTGATGCCCGCCCGTCTTGCGGTGAACAAGGCGGCGAAATTCACCGGCTCCGGTGCCGATGCGCTTTCGGGAAAGAAGGTGGGCGTGGTTGCCGGCTCGCGGCACGAACAGATGCTGAAGGCATTCTTTCCAAAGGCCACGGCTGAAGGTTTCGATGGTTACGAGCCGATGTATGACGCGCTGAAGAAAGGCAAGGTGGACGCCATCTTCGCCGATGGTCTGCGCCTGCCGTTCTGGGTTTCGGGAAGCGCTTCCGAAGGCTGCTGCGCGCTCTTCGGCGGTCCCTATATGTCCGACAGGTTTCTGGGCGAAGGTCTGTCCATCATGACCGTCGATCCCGACAACGTGCTCGTTCCGGCTTTCGATCAGGCGCTGGCCGCCCTTTCCCGCAACGGCCGGCTGGAGGAAATTTACCGGCGTTATTTCCCCTACGGGCTCTATTAGAGGGAGTCGGCCCCCAGATGTGTCCTGACGCTAGCTCCTATTTTGCTGGCGCGAAAACCTCTTCATTGCGCCGCAGGCGCAGCAGCGCGATCCATACGGCGGCGGCGATGGCGGTTTCCACCATGAAATAGCTGCCGATCGTTCCGGAAATGCTGAAGGACCAGGTGAAGAAGGCGACGACGACGGAGCCGATGAGATTGCCGCTGTTCCATATCTTGGCGCGAATATCCTGCCGTCCGGATGCGCCGAGCGCCTCAAGCGCGGTGGCGGCAACGGCCATCGGCAGAACCGCCCAGCAAAGCACGCGGGTGATGATCGGCAGCGAGACATATTCATCGCCGAACAAAAGCGGCAGGAAGGGAGCGATGATGAAAATGACGAGCGCACTGCCGGTGGCGATGAAAAGTGCAGCCTTCAGCACATTATAGGCGCGCTCTATGGTCTTGGTGATGCCTTGCAGGGCGGCGGAAGCCGAGCCGGGATAGATCAGCCGGTTGAGGGCCTCGACGGAGAGATAGGAACTGTCGAGAATACGCCGGGCGATGGAATAGCTGCCGAGCACCTCGGCGCTGGCAATGGCGCCGAGAACGAGAATATCGGCATTGCCGCGCACCGCCTTGAACAGGAACTGGGTGGAAAACAGGATGCCGATGCGGATTTCCTCACGCACGATGCGGAACACCGGGCTGCCGAGTCTTGCTATCGCCTTGACCGAAATCACGGCCGCAATGGTGTGGGCGGCGAGGTTCCACAACGCCCAGGCCTCAACCGTCTCCACCTTGAAAATGAGGCAGGCGACCACGGCGGCAATGGTGCGAGCGACGGCGAACATCACTTCCAGCTTGTTGGCGGAGCCGAAATCGGAATGGGCGATGAAGCTCTGCGTGGAAAGCGAGATGACCTTCAGGAGAACGAGGTTGGTGAACAGGATCAGGAAGGTGGTGATCAGCGTGTGCAGCAATGTTTCCGAGGTCGGGAAAAAGACCGGGATCGTCACCATGCCGATGATCGTCAGTACAACGCCTGTCGCGGCGCTTAACAGATAGCTGTGGCCGAGCATGACGGGAAACATGCTGCGATCCTGCGCGACACGGCGGATCAGCGATTCCTGCGAACCGATGCCGCAGATCTGGACGCCGAGATTGGTAACGGCCGTGATGGAGGCGTAAAGCGCAAATTGTTCGACACCGAGATGGCGGGCAAGCAGCGCGAAGGTCAGGAGCTGGGCGGCGCTGGACATGAGGAGCGCTCCGCCGGACGCCATGTAGGTCAATCCCAGTCTGACTAGATGGCCGAGCCGCGGCGTATTGAACGACACCTCATTCTCCATGTTTTCCGGCAGTGCCGGGCGAATTCAAAAATGACTGCGCTGCTTTTAAAATCTGGCGAACTGAAAAAGCCGCAACCGGCCAATAAAGTGAAAGTCCGCGACCCGAATGAATGGCAGTTTATCCTGTCTTATCCCCCTTGAGGTAAGAGAGGGTTAAAGCAATTGCATAATAATGATGATAATGACTGTTTATGGTTATTTGGACATGGCCCTGTTTCAGAAGGGTTTCGTTGTTCGTCACAAGGCAGGCCAATGATCCGACTATCCATTTCCGATGCAGGCGACCATGCCGCGTTTGGCTGATACGCAGCCCGTCTCTGCGCAAGGCAGCGCCATATCCCTTGCCGGCGGCCGGCGCGACGCGTTTTTTTTCGTCGCCACCATGCTCTATATCTGGATTTCCGTCGCGCCTTTCGAAAATCTTGCAGCACCGCCCGTGCCGCACGCCGCCGCAAACCAGCTGACGGGCCTCGTCATCGCATTGATTCTCGGCGTTTTTGCACTGCGCCACCGGCTGACGGGGCTTCTGCTGCGGCCGCGATTGCCCATTCTGCTGCTGTTCTTCTGGCTGGCTATCTGCTCGGTGGTTGGAACCCAGCCCGGCACGTCGCTGCAACGTCTGATCTTCACGGCGCTCCTGTGCTTCATCACCAGCGTCCTCGTCGTCATGCCGCGCGACCGGCGGCAGTTCGACCGGATGATGGCCATCTTCGCCATCATTCTCCTGGCGCTGTGTTATCTCGGTGTGATCTTCCTCAGCTCGCGCTCGATCCATCAGCCCTATGATCTCGATGAAAAAGCGCTGGCGGGTGACTGGCGCGGTATTTTCAATCACAAGAATGCCGCCGCTCCGGCGATGATCATTCTCTTCATGATCGGGCTTTACCTGCGCAATGCCTGGTCGACGCTGGGCGGCATCGCCATCACGCTGCTGGCCGGCTTCTTCCTCTGGAAGACCAACGGAAAAACCGCGGCCATGCTGTTGCCCGTCACGGTGGCGCTGATCTGGATCATGGAAAGGCATGCCCACCGCACCCTGCTGATGATCGGCGGTCTTCTGGCCTTCATCAACATATCCGCGGTCGGCTCCACCTATTTTCCGAGCATACAGAATTTTGTCGAGAGCCTGGGCATCGATTCCACTTTCACCGGCCGGACGGACATATGGCGCCTGTCCTTCGACACCTTCGCGCAGTCACCGATCTTCGGGCAGGGGTTCCAGGCATTCTGGGCGAGCGACCGGCTCCTGTCGCAGGCCGATATTGCCGGCACCTGGGCGGTCACAGCCTTCCATGCCCATAATGGCTATATTGAAAGCCTGCTGAACGGCGGCTTGCCGGCCTTCATTCTCACTGTCATCTGGCTGGTCATCATACCCGCGAACGATTTCCGCACAGCGGTGGGCAAGGGCACGGATCCGGGCCTGACCCGACTTTTTGCAAGAATCTGGGTGTATGCGCTACTTTCTTCGTGTTTAGAGAGTAATTTCTTTACCGGAACCGGGCCTATCTGGTCTTCTCTTCTCATCGCAATCTATTGTTTGAGACATCAGGCTTACGACATACTCGAAGAGGGACAGTAATTTGCAGACAGGCCGGGGGGCTTTGTATGACGCAAAAAATCGGGACTTTTACAGACCGGATCAATAACCGGCTGGTGCGCTATTTTCCGGGACCGGCGGTGCGGATCGAAACATCCGAACCGATCGTGTCCTTCACATTCGACGATGTGCCGGCGAGCGCCTGGACGGCGGGTGCGCGCATTCTGGAAAACGAGGGCGTTTGCGGCACGTTTTACATCGCCGGCGTGTTTATCGACCAATACGATGGACAGCAGCAGATGATTTCCGCGAAAGGCTGCTCGGAACTGGCGGCGGCCGGCCATGAGCTCGCCTGCCACACCTTTTCCCATCGCAAACTTTCGAGCTTTTCCCGACGGGGGCTGGAAGAGGATCTCGATCGCAATGACCGCGTGCTCGGCTCGTTCGATGCAAGCCGCCACGGGCGCAATTTCTCCGTTCCCTTCGGCATGGCCTCACCGGTCATGCAACCGCTGTTGCGACGCCGGTTCAGGACGGCGCGCGGCATCATGCCAGGGATTAACCGGGGCAGTGTCGACCCGCATAATCTTGCCGCAGTCGAGTTGCGTTCGGATCAAAACTACCTCGACGCTGCCGATGGCTGGCTGGAGGATGTTCTGCAAAAAGGCGGCTGGCTCATCATCTTCACCCATGATGTTTCGCAGACGCCGAGCTTCTACGGTTGTCCGGAAGGCAGATTTCAGGGTCTCGTCCGCAGGGCGGTGTCGGGAGGCGCGAAGATCATGACGGTCGATGCCGCCGCAAGGACACTCGGTCTTTAAACGAATATTCTCAGCGCGCGTACCCGGTCGATCCCGCGGAAAACGCAGTTGAGGATTATTGGCTGGCCCAGATGATACGGGCGATCCATTCCACCTCGGCCATGTCGAAGCTGCGGTTCGGATGTTCCGGGTTGAGCGAAAGAAGCTCGATGTTTTTAGGGCTTTGCCGCGCCAGCACCTTGGCCATCACTTCGCCATCGCGGCTTTTCAGCACTACGCGGTCGCCGCGCCGCACCTGCGCGCCGGGCTCCACGATGAGGATGTCGCCGTCACGGTAAAGCGGCATCATGCTCTCGCCCTGCACCTCCAGCGCATAGACACCCTGTTTGCGCTCGGGAGAGGAGGGGAACTCCACCACATCCCAGCCCTGACCCGCCGGAAAACCGCCATCGTCGAAAAAGCCGCCCGAACCCGCCTGCGCGAAACCGAGCAGGGGAATGGCGTTGTCGGCACCGGAAGGCTGCATCGTTTGCGCCCTGCCGAAAGCATAACCGAAAAACTGGTCGACGCTTGCCCCCGTCGCCTCCAGCACCTTGGAGACGGATTCCGTTGAAGGCCAGCGTTTGCGGCCATCCGGGCCGAAACGTTTCGATTTGTTGAACGAGGTGGGATCGAGACCGGCGCGTTTCGCCAATGCCGAAGGCGTCAGCTGGTGGCGTTCGGCAAGCGTATCGATGGCGCTCCAGATCGTCTCGTGTGACAGCATGATAGAAAGCCCGCAAGTGGAGCCGATAGCGGAAAGCTCCTGTCGTTTACTGACCGGAATCTAGACCAAATCCAGTCAGGAGTAAAGCAAGGAAAGGAATAAAATCCTTTTCTATGCCACCATGGCGGATGTGTTGATCTTGGCGAGCTGGATCACCGCCTGGGTGCGGCTGTCGACCTTGAGCTTCAGCAGGATCGCGGAGACATGCGCTTTGATGGTGGCTTCGGAAACATTGAGTTCATAGGCGATCTGCTTGTTCAGCAACCCTTCGGCCAGCATGCCCAGAACCCGGCTTTGCTGCGGCGTCAACGTTCTGAGCCGGCCAATGAGATCCGCCACGTCAGGATCCTGTTCCTTATCGCCCTGATGACCCGCCGGTATCCAGACGTCGCCTTCCAGAACCGCGCGGATACCATCTCTGATATCGTCGATACCAGAGGATTTGGAAATGAAACCGGAAGCGCCGAGTTCGATGGAGCGGCGCACGGTGGTCGCATCGTCGGTTGCCGAAACGATGACGATCGGCAGGCTGGAGAATTCCGCCCGGAGCGCCATCAGGCCTGAAAATCCGCTCACCCCCGGCATGGCGAGGTCGAGAAGCATGAGATCGGCGTCGTTGCGCGCTGCGGCCGCGCTTCGGGCGGCCTCGAAATCCCCGGCTTCAATAATGCTCTGTTGCCCATCGAGGCCGGATACGGCCTGTTTCAGGGCGCCGCGAAAAAGCGGGTGGTCATCTGCGATGATAATGACAAGTTCCGACATTCTGGCCCCCTCCCAAGGGCGTTATGCGGTTCTTTTTATGATACTGGCTCACTCCCATTTGCCGGTGGTCGAAACACATCCGGCTCCTCCGCCAAAGGTTGCGCCAATCGGTCCCGCATTACAAGGAAAAGCTTGTGGACATGCGGTCTTTCGGGCTCTGCGCAATAAAAATGCCGTGGAAACTGTGGACAATCTTCGAGCTTTGCGGCAAATCCCGCTGAGTGGAAAGCCTTGGAGAGCCCTATGCAGGAAACGCCCGCGATCATCTATAAAATCGTGCCGGAGACGTTGTGGAGTGCGGCAAAGGCGAAGGGCGTCTTCGAAGGCGCGGCCATCGATTTCACCGACGGTTTCATTCATTTTTCGACGGCAAAGCAGGTGGCCGAAACCGCCGCGCGGCATTTTTCCGGCCAGGTCGATCTGCTTCTGATCGCGGTCGACGGCGCGGCGCTTGGCGACAAGCTGGTCTATGAACCTTCCAGAGGCGGCGATCTCTTTCCTCACCTCTATGCGTCTCTTCCCTTGACCGCCGTGCTTTGGGAAACGCCGCTTTCGCTCGGTCACGATGGCCAGCACCAGTTTCCGGAGATTTTGTGATGAGCGGATTATTTTCCTCGATCGGCCGCAAGGGCCTGTTTCTGGTCGATCCGGAAAAGGCGCATGGGCTGTCCATCGCGGCGCTGAAAAGCGGCTTCCTGCCCACCTGCATGGTGCCGCATGATCCGCGTCTGCAGCAGACGGTGGCGGGCCTCGTCTTTCCCAATCCGCTTGGCATGGCGGCGGGTTACGACAAAAATGCGGAAGTCCCGGGGCCGCTTCTGAGGCTCGGTTTCGGCTTTACCGAAATCGGTACCGTCACGCCCAAGGCGCAATCGGGCAATCCCAAACCGCGCATCTTCCGTCTGGTGGAGGATGAAGGCGTCATCAACCGCCTCGGTTTCAACAATGAAGGCCATGCCGCGGCGCTGGAACGTCTGAAGCAGGCAAAGCTGCGTGGCATCGTCGGCGTGAATATCGGTGCCAACAAGGATAGCGAAGACCGCATCGCCGATTATGTGCAGGGCATCGAGGCGTTTTATTCGGTCGCGTCCTATTTCACCGTCAATATTTCTTCGCCCAACACGCCCGGCCTGCGTGACCTGCAGGCGCGGGAAAGCCTTGCCGCCCTTCTCGCGGCCGTGCTGGAGCGTCGCAAGGCGGAGGCCGAACGTTTCGGCAAACGCATTCCGGTCTTCCTCAAGATCGCCCCCGATCTGACCGAAGAGGGGTTGGACGACGTCGCCGAAGAGGCACTCGCCCATGATCTCGATGGCCTGATCGTCTCGAACACCACCCTCTCGCGTGAAGGCCTGCGACCCGGCCCGTACAAGGGCGAGGCTGGCGGCCTGTCGGGCAAGCCGCTGTTCGAGCTTTCCACCACGGTTCTCGCCAAGATGCGCCGCCGGGTCGGCGACAACCTGCCGATCGTCGGTGTCGGTGGCGTTTCATCCGCAGAGACGGCTTTGGAAAAGGTGAGGGCGGGGGCCGATCTCGTGCAGCTTTATTCCTGCATGGTCTATGAAGGTCCCGGCTTGCCCTCGGCGATCGTCAAGGGCCTGTCGAAGCTGGTCGCCCGCGAGGGCGTGCAGTCCATTCGCGAGCTGCGCGACAGCGCGGTGGACCGCTGGGCGGATCGCAAGCTCGGCTGAGCGTGGTTTGACGGAGCGCGTTGCTATTCCGTCAAGAAGCATCTTTCTTGCGCTATCCTATCCTCACCCCTGTTCCCCGGAACAAGTCCGAGGATGTCACACGGATCCAGCCAGCCCAAGTCCTTGGGCTGAAACGACTCTTCCCGCCGCGCAGACGCACGTCGGCTGGATTCCTGTGACGAGCAAGGAATGAGGGAAGAGGATGGTTCCCGCCGCTTTACCTCAGGCGCAGAGCACCATAGCCCAATACGGCCGGTTGCGGCTGGCCGCGTCATAGGCGACCGCGACGCCGAGGCCATTATAGGGCCCGAGCATGTTTTCGAGATGGTGTTGCGAGCCGATCCAGGCCTTCACCACCCGCTCGACGCTATCCTGCCCGGCGGCCACGTTTTCCGCTGCCGGAAGCGGCACATTGCCGTCTTTCATGCGGATCAGGAAACTGTCGGTCAGGCCGATCAGATGCGCCATCTTCTGGGCCTTGACCATGCGGCCGGCCTGATAGGCGGCGGCACCGCTGGCTGCCCCATTGATGGCGAGCGGCGAAAGCCCCTTGGAGCGGCGCAGATCATTGACCATGGGAAGGGCCGCCGCCGTCTCGTCGCGGGTGCCTGATGGCATGCCCTTGTTGGTGGGCATGGACACGCAGGCGGAAAGAACGGAACCGGCGGAAAGCAGCACGAAACCGCGCCGGGTAAGCGTCTGAAGCGAAGTATCGGTCATGTCAGCGGCGGTAGCTCAGAAGGCGCAGGATGATGAAAACGGGAATGACGATCGTGGCCCCGAGGATCAGATAGTCGCCGATCGCGCCCAGCGCATGGAAACCGCTGCGCCATAGGTCGACCACGAAATCCCGCGCGCCATAGATGATGTTCCATGGCGTCAATCCGAAGATAGCCATCAGAAAGCCGACGAGCAATGAAACCACCAGCAGCTTCACAACGGTGCGGGCCACCGTGTCACCCAGCATTTTGTTGACCTCACCGGCCATCAGCACGTCTCCTGTTTTGTCCTGACATATGAAGCACGACGCTTCGATGCAAGTTTCGGCGCACTATATCGCGTCATATTCGCCAATTCCACGCAGGGGCCATGAAATAGGACTTGAGTTTTTTTATGGCTTGATAAATGACAGCCGGCATCTTCTCAGGAAATCATTGATGGCCCCAAACCAGTTTTCTTCCGGTGACGTCATTGCCGACCGCCGGGCCGACTATGCCCGCATGTTGGCGGAAGGCGGTGACTATCCCGCCGCCGCCGAACTTATGGAACAGGCGCTGGAACTTGCGCCACGGTGGACGGCGGGTTGGTTTCGCTTCGGGGAGTATCACGAAAAAGCGGGGGAGACCGCAAAAGCTATAGCGGCTTACGAGAAGGTCGCCGAACTGGATACGGAAGGGCTGTTTGCAGCCGAGCTGAAACTCGCGGTTCTCGGCGCCGCCGAAACACCGGAGCAACCGCCGAGCCGCTATGTGGAAGGGCTCTTCGACGACTACGCCGACCGTTTCGAAACCTCGCTCGTGGAAAAGCTGGACTACAGCGTGCCGCAAAAGCTGGCGGAACTGATCGGCAAGGCTGCGGATAGCGACGTCTTCGACACCATCATCGATATTGGCTGCGGCACGGGCCTGCTCGGGGTTGAAATCCGCCCTTTCTCGAAACGGCTGGAAGGTTTCGATATTTCCCAGAACATGCTGGCCAAGGCGGAGGAAAAGGGTCTTTACGACTATCTCGGCCAGGCCGATCTTTCGCTTGAGGCGCATATCTCAGGTTTGTTCCCTCCGGCATTGGTAGAGCACCGCGCCGACCTCGTCGCCGCCGCCGATGTGATGATGTATCTCGGCAGTCTCGAAACCGTCATGCCGCTCGTTTCCGCCCTGCTCGCACCTTCAGGCTTTTTCGCCTTTTCGGTGGAGGATGCGGGGGAGGAAGACGGTTTCGTGTTGCGGGAGTCCCTTCGTTACGCCCATTCGAAAAGCTACGTGACCGAGCTTCTTGAGCGGACGGGCTTCTCCCTCATCGAAATCCGCAAAACCACCATTCGCAAGGATGCCGGAAAACCCCTTTCCGGCATTCTTTTTCTTGCCCGCGCCAAAGCCTGAACATTCCGTTTCTTGCCATTTTTACGATAGGTCAGGCTTCCTTACGTATCCATCTTGCTCAGACGTTTTTTGCAGTGCAAAATATGCCTGAACCTGGGGAAAAAAGCGTGAGCAGAACGAGAAGCGTTTACGGCATGTGGAGTTCCGATCCGGCCAGACATGCGCCGGTGGAGGACGTGCAGGGCATCATCACCGGTGCCATTGTGTCGGCGCTTGGCTTTTATCTCCTGAACAAGGTCGGCCTTCTGACCGGCGGCACCGCCGGCGTCGCTTTCCTCCTTCATTATGCCTTCGGTATCAGCTTCGGCCTGCTGTTCTTCCTCGTCAATCTGCCGTTTTATTACCTGTCCTTCCGCCGCCTCGGCCTCGCTTTCTCCTTCAAGACATTCATCGCCATCGGCCTCGTTTCGGTGCTGACGGAAGTGGAGGCGCGCTGGATGGTGATCGACAGCATCAATCCGCTCTGGGCGGCGCTGCTTGGCGGTCTGCTTCTGGGTTATGGTTTGCTGGCGCTTTATCGCCATCGCGCCAGCTTGGGCGGAATCGGCATTCTCGCCATCTATATTCAGGACCGTTTCGGCATCCGCGCCGGTCTGATCCAGCTTGCCTTCGATGCCTTCGTCATGCTCTGCGCCTTCCTCGTCATAGATCCGGCCACGGTCGTTTATTCGATTGTCGGCGCTTTCGTTCTCAACATGTTTCTCGCCATCAATCACCGCTCGGATAGATACATCGTCGTGCGTTGAGCAAAGGTGTTGAAATCCGGAGTGCTTCGGCGCAATAGAGCATTTCCAGGAAAAGTGGAACCCGGTTTTCCGTCCGGAAATGCGCGAAAACAAAGAGTTAGAGTGTTTTCGCGTTTCGAGGAAAAGCGAAAGAACGCGAGTTCGGCAGGGGCCGAAAGTCAGGGGAAAAGGGCATGGACGATACGAGCGCACGCAGGCGTCTGAACCTTTGGGTCTCGGCGCCGGATCGGCATTCATTGCTGGAAGACGCGCAGGGCGTTCTCGCCGGCAGCATGCTGGTTTCGCTCGGTGTCACGCTGTTTTCCGCTGCCGGCCTTTTGACGGGCGGCACGGTCGGTCTGGCATTTCTCGTGCATTACGGCACTGACCTCAGTTTCGGCACGGTCTTCTTCCTCGTCAATCTGCCGTTTTATTATCTCGCCTTCCGTCGCCTTGGCCTCGCCTTCACGGTCAAGACCTTCTGCGCCATCGCCATGACGGCGCTGCTGTCGGAATATATGCCCGGCTTTTTCGCCTTTCAGAGCATCAATCCGGTTGCTGCTGCACTTTTCGGCGGGCTGACGGTTGCTGCCGGCATGCTGGCATTGTTTCGCCACCGCACCAGCCTCGGCGGCTTCGGCATATTGGCGCTTTATCTGCAGGATCGTTTCGGCTGGCGCGCCGGCCTCGTGCAGCTCGCCTTTGACGGCATGGTGCTGGCCTGTTCGTTTTTCGTGGCCACACCTTTCGTCATCGTCTGCTCCGTCCTCGGCGCGCTGGTCATGAACCTCACGCTCGCCATCAATCACAGGAACGACCGCTACATCGCCATGTAGCGGTCGTCAGTTCGGGCTGCGGAGATCAGGCTGCCTTGGCCGCGGCTTCGACCGGATGCTGCGAACGGAAGCCGACGGCGATGCGGTTCCAGGTGTTGATGGTGCCGATGGCGACGGTGATCTTCACGATATCCTCGTCGGAAAAATGCGCCTTCAGTGTCTCGAAGGCGTCATCCGGGGCGCCGGTTTCGGCGATCTTCGTCACCGCGTCCACCCAGCCAAGCAGGGCTCTTTCCTGTTCGGTATAAACGGGGGATTCCCGCCACACGCTCATCAGGTTGATCCATTGTTCGGAAAGCCCGTCATGGCGGCTTTCCTTCACATGCATATCCACGCAGAAGGCACAGCCGTTGATGATAGAGGCGCGCAGCTTGATGAGGTGAACGAAGCGGCGCTCGAGCCCGCTGCCCTGAACGTAATTTTCCAGCGCCATGACGGCCTTGAAGGCTTCGGGGGATGCTTTGGCATAGTTGATGCGGGTTTTCATGGGTCTCTCCATTGGTTGGGTCTATTGGAAGTCATGCATCATCGCTCCGGAAAGCGGCGAAGCTCTCCGGTGTAGCTCGGTCTCTTCGGGTGCCTGTTTCCGGCTTCAGCGCGCCGCTGTCTTACGCTCGTTCAGCTCCAGAAAGGCGCAGCCGCGCGCGGCAATCCCGCCATCATCATTGGCGGCGAGATCGCCGAGAATGTCGGCGATGGTGGTCTTTGCGAGCTCCGCCCGATAGGCTTTCTCCGCTTTCAGCATCGCGGCGTTGATGCCGCAGGGCCTGGTGAAATAACGCCCCGGCAAGGGGTTCGGCCCGCGCTGGCGGATTTCCGCGCAGCGGAAAGCGGGCTGCGGCCCTTCCACAGCCAGCACGATATCCAGCAGCGTGATCGCGTCGGTCGTCCGGGCTAGACGATAACCGCCCTTCGGCCCCGATACGGTGGCGACTATGCCGGCATTGGACAGCGACTGCAGGTGTTTCAGAAGATAGCTCGTGGAAACACCATGGAATTCAGCCAGCGCGGCCGCCGACAGCACACCGCCTTTGGAAAGCCCTGCCAGCATGCCGACGCTGTGAATGGCCTGTTCCACGCCGTCACCGAGTTTCATCCGGCTTGCCCCTGTGTGGTTTGCGTCATAATCATGGATATTATTTATCCATGATTATGCTTTCCTGTCAAGCGGCCCCGTTATGCCCTTCTTTTTCGCAGGGTTTTCACTACCTTGAAGAGGTGAAACATACCGAGTCCCCCATTTCCGGCACCCATGTCGGCGCCTTGCCCCTTCCATTCCAGAAATGGTTTGCCGAAAAGGGGTGGTCTCCGCGCGCCCACCAATTGGAATTGATGGCGCGGGCACGCGGCGGTGAAAACATGCTGCTGATTGCACCGACGGGCGCCGGCAAGACGCTGGGCGGCTTCATGGCTTCGCTCACCGATCTGGCGGAGCGCGGCAAGGTTCCGCCTGGCTCCGGTTTTGTCGGCGTGCACACGCTCTATATCTCACCGCTGAAGGCGCTCGCGGTGGATATCGAACGCAATCTCACCAGGCCCGTCTCCGAAATGGGCTTGCCGATTTCCATCGAAACACGAACAGGCGATACGCCGCAGGGCAAACGCCAGCGCCAGAAGATCAAGCCGCCGGATATTCTGCTGACGACGCCGGAACAGGTCTCGCTGCTGCTCGCCAACAAGGAGGCCGAGCGCTTTTTCCGTGACCTGAAATATGTGGTGCTGGACGAGCTGCATTCGCTCGTCACCTCCAAACGCGGCCATCTGCTGTCGCTGGCGCTCGCCCGGGTGCGCCGGCACGCGCCCGATGTGCGCTTTATCGGCCTTTCGGCCACGGTGGCGGAGCCGATGGACTTGCGTCGTTATCTCGCCCCGCAGGGGCAGGGTGAGCCGCCCGCTGGCCTCATCACCGTCGAAGGCGGGGCAAAGCCGGACATTGCCATCCTGCATACGGAAGAGCGCATTCCATGGTCCGGCCATTCGGCGCGTTACGCCATGAAGGATCTCTATGCCGCGTTGAAGGAGCATCAGACGACGCTGATCTTCGTCAACACCCGCTCGCAGGCGGAGCTGATCTTTCAGGAACTCTGGACCATCAATGACGACAATCTGCCGATCGCGCTGCATCACGGCTCGCTGGATGCCGGCCAGCGCCGACGGGTGGAAGCGGCCATGGCGGAAAACAAGTTGCGCGCCGTCGTCGCCACCTCCACGCTCGATCTCGGCATAGACTGGGGCGATGTCGACCTTGTCGTGCATGTCGGCGCGCCGAAGGGTGCAAGTCGTCTTGCCCAGCGCATCGGCCGCGCCAATCACCGCATGGATGAGCCGTCAAAGGCGATCCTCGTTCCCGCCAACCGTTTCGAGGTGATGGAGTGCCGGGCAGCACTGGACGCCAATTACATCGGCGCTCAGGATACGCCGCCGATTGCCGAGGGCGCGCTCGATGTTCTCGCCCAGCACGTGCTCGGCATGGCCTGCGCCGAACCCTTCGATGCGGACGATCTCTACCGCGAAGTGACCAGCGCCTCGCCCTATGCCGATCTGCCGCGCACCACCTTTGACCGGGTGGTGGATTTCACCGCCACCGGCGGTTACGCGCTGCGCACCTATGAGCGTTACGCCCGTATCCGTCGGATGAAGGATGGTCGCTGGCGGGTCTCCAATCCGGCGGTGGCACAACAATATCGCCTGAACCTCGGCACCATCGTCGAGGCGGCGGAACTCAATGTCCGCATGGTCAAGCGCAACGCCAAGGGCACGGTCGGCCGCGGCGGCATGTCGCTCGGCAAGGTCGAGGAATATTTCCTCGAGCAGCTGGTGCAGGGCGATACGTTCCTCTTTGCCGGAAAGGTCCTGCGCTTCGAAGGTATCAGGGAGAATGAATGTCTGGTCTCGCAGGCCTTCTCCATGGATCCGAAGATTCCTTCCTATGCCGGCGGCAAGTTTCCGCTTTCCACCTATCTCGCCGATCAGGTGCGTTCCATGCTCTCGGACCCGGCGCGCTGGCACGCTTTGCCGGATCAGGTGCGCGACTGGCTGGCGATCCAGAAGGAAAAATCGATCATCCCGAAGCGCGACGAGCTGCTGGTCGAGACCTTCCCCTTCCGCAAGCGTTTCTTCATGGTCATGTATCCCTTTGAGGGGCGCTTGGCGCATCAGACGCTCGGCATGCTGCTCACCCGGCGGCTGGAGCGGGCCGGCGCCAAGCCCATGGGTTTCGTCGCCACCGATTATTCGCTTGCCATCTGGGCCATGGAGGATATTGGCATGCGGCTGAAATCCCGCCGCCTGTCGCTGGCGGACCTTCTCGATGAGGATATGCTGGGCGACGATCTGGAGGCGTGGCTGGACGAATCCTTCATGCTGAAACGCACCTTCCGCAACTGCGCCGTCATTTCCGGCCTTATCGAACGCCGCCATCCGGGCAAGGAAAAGACCGGCCGACAGGTCACGGTCTCCGCCGATCTTATTTATGACGTTCTTCGCAGCCATGAGCCGGATCATATTCTGCTGGAAGCGACGCGGCGCGATGCGGCGGCGGGACTTTTGGATATTGGCCGTCTTGGCGATATGCTGAAGCGAATCAAGGGTCACACCACCCATCGCGCGCTGGAACATGTCTCGCCGCTTGCCGTTCCGGTGATGCTGGAAATCGGCCGCGAGACGGTGGCGGGCGAGGCGATGGACGATGTGCTGGCCGAAGCCGCCGACGAGCTGATCGCCGAGGCCATGTCCTGAGATACGCAATGAAGGAACGATCACAAAAGTGCTGAGCCGGCTGACATTGAGCGACCGATTTTCAAATGGCTTCGAATGCCTTGGCAGCGAAACCGCCATCAATGGCGTTGCCGGCTGGTGCGATCCTTTGGGCGGGCTCTACCTGCCGGACCTGTCGCTGCTCGTCGTCTCCGACCTGCATCTGGAAAAGGGTGCGGCCTTTGCGCGGCGCGGACGCATGCTGCCGCCCTATGACACCATCGCCACCCTCAAGATTCTCTCCTCGCTCGTCAGCCGCTACGATCCGAAGATCGTCGTCAGCCTCGGCGACAATTTCCACGACCGCGTCGGGTCGGAGCATCTGCCGCCCATGTTGCGCGAACTTATCCGCGAGATGGCCCGCGGCCGCGAATGGATATGGATCAACGGCAATCACGACCCCGATGGCACGGTTGATCTGCCGGGGTCCTCGGTGGACGAGATGTTTTACGGCAACCTCACCTTCCGCCACGAGCCGAAACCGGGCGATGCCGCCGGTGAAATCGCCGGTCACCTGCATCCCTCCGCCACCGTGCGTCGCCGCGAAAAGACGGTGCGACGCCCCTGTTTCGCCACCGACGGCTCAAGGCTTTTGATGCCGGCATTCGGGGTCATGAGCGGAGGGCTGGATTTGCGGCATAAGGCCATGCGCGGCCTGTTCGATCATGCCGCTCTCGTCGCGCATCTGATGGGGAGGGACCGCATCTATTCGGTGCGGTTTGCAAATCTGCTCGGCTGAGCGCATCGACGCTGTTGCCTCGTTGTTTTTACGCATTGTCCGGACGTAAAACCGCGACGCACTTTTACTGGAAACGCTCTATTGCCGGTAAACCAGCACCGGTATCTTCGAATTCTTCAGCACCTTGGCCGTGACGCTGCCGAGCAGCATTTCCACGAAGCTCCGGCGCCGGTGCGAGGCCATGGCGATGAGATCGCAGCCGCTCCTGTTGGCGGCTTCGATGATCGCCTCGTCGGGCCTTCCCGCCCGTGCCAAGAGCGCTTCGCAATCCAGCCCCATGGATGTTGCCTGCGCCTGCGTATCCCGAAGCAGATGCTCTGCTTCTTCGCAGCGGTGGAATTCCTCTTCTGCAATGGCGGCAATGTCCTCGACATCGCTGGCAATCACGTGAAAGGGTTCCGATACCGTCACGACGGTCACCTTTGCGCCTGCCTCCTTGGCGAGAGCGAACCCTTGGTCGATTGCGATCTGCGCCAGCGGCGAGCCATCGGTGGGAATGAGAATGTGCTTGAACATGACATTTCTCCTTTTCATCCCGGTCACAACCGCGCTTACCGCCATGATCTGCGTGCGTGGTTGTAACGCCTTGAATTTTACAGCAAACAGATGACGGAAGCGAATGCTATCTTTGGCGGAAAGGGCGGCCAGCGCCCGATTTTGGGGGATGAAACGGATCAGTCCTTGCGGAAGATGATGCTGGCGCCCCAGCCGGTCACGACGGCCAGCAGAACGCAGAGCGCGCCATAGGCAAGCGGCGTCTGATGCGCGGCGTCGGTGATCGCCTGTTCCATGCCGGTTTTGACGACGCGCAGCTTCAGTTCGCGCTGGGCGATGAATTTGCCGCTCTTGAAGAGATAGGCGCGGGCGGTGTGGACGCCATTCGGCACATTGGCGGGCAGGCGCAGCGTCGCCCAGAAAAGACCGGTGCGTTCCAGCCGCACCCCGGTCGTATCATTGCGATAGATGCCGCTCGAAAGCTTGAGCCGACGATAGGCTTCCTGGAAATCGAAGACATTGTCGGGCACGCCGGAGAAGACGGCGCTCTTGAGCGACAGATGGTCGACACCCAGCCCCATGGCGCGCAGAGTGCCGGGCGAGGCGACATCGCTGATATTGCGCGTGCTGGCCATGGAATAGGATTCCGGCAGCGGCGTGAAGGTGATGGCGCTGGTATTGATCCAGATGCCGGCGACCCGTTCCTTCTTGCGCACGGTCATATAGTCGCTCGGCCCTTCCAGCGTCACGACAATGTCGTACTGCCCGATGGCCAGCAGTAGCTGGTCGGTATTGTTCAGCGCACCGAAAAGCGTGAAATCCGCGCCGCGAAAATCCGAAGCGATGGGAATTTCCGTTGTCGACGCACCGATTTCGATATTTTCCTGCAGCGGCCGTTGCTGCGGACCGGGCAGCACGGCGAGCGGCGGTGTTTGCGCCGAAGCAGTTTGCCCGAGGACAAGACATGAGAACAGAGCAAGGGCGGCGAGCAGCAGGTGGCGGGTCAATAACCTAGCCCCCCGACGGCAACAGAAAACAGGTCTTCCGGGCGCACCACCAGCGATACCGCAAGGCGAAGCGCCACGGCGAGGACGAGGAGGGCGAGCAGCGCGCGCAATTGTTCACCGCGCAGTTTTTGACCCACCCGCACGCCATATTGCGCACCGATGACGCCAGCCACCATGAGGATGAAGGCCAGCACCACATCGACGGAATAGTTGGTCGCCGCCTGAACGACGGTCGTATAGGCGGTCACGAAGATGATCTGGAACAGCGAGGTGCCGACAACCACACTGGTGGGGATGCGCAGCAGATAGATCATCGCCGGCACCATGATGAAGCCGCCGCCGACACCCATGATCGAGGTGAGGATGCCGATGCCGAAGCCCAGCGCAACGACGGGAATGATGCTGAGGTAGATCTTCGATTTCTTGAACCGCATTTTCAGCGGCAGCCGGTGCACCCAGTTGTGGTGGCCCGGCCGGCGCAGCGTCACGGTTTCATTGCGGGCGGCGCGGCGCAGCGCCGAAATGCTTTCCTTCAGCATCAGCGCGCCAACAGTGCCGAGCAGGATGACATAGAGCAGCGAGACGATGAGATCGAGCTGGCCGATGCTGCGCAGGAAGGAGAATATCCACACGCCGACCGTCGCCCCGACCAGACCGCCGACAAGCAATACGCTGCCAAGCTTGACGTCGAGCGTGCCGCGCCGGAAATGCGTGATCGAGCCGGAGACGGAGGAGGCAACCACCTGGTTCGCACCGGTTGCCACGGCCACAACGGGGGGGATATTATAGAAGATCAGCAGCGGGGTAATCAGAAAGCCTCCGCCCACGCCGAACATGCCGGACAGAAAACCGACGGCCGCGCCCATGCCGAGAATGATGAAAATATTCACCGACAGTTCTGCGATCGGCAGATAGACAGTCACGGCTCGGACCTCGGGCAAATGGTTCCGGGCGGCAGGGCCTGTCCGGGTGTGGGGGCCGCGCCGCGATTTACACTTTCTGTCTGAAAAGATCGGGCATGCCCGGCCTTCATCCGTCATGCCCGCGAGGGCCTGACCTGTCAACATTCAACGGTAAATACGTTGATAATTTGGAAAGATAGCGGCCGTGTGTCGGCAACCGGCCACATTCCTGCGCCGGGCTGAGCGAAAGCGGCCATGGGGCCGCTTCGCCGGTTCTCGAAGGCCTATTTGTTGCGGGCGAGCAGCGCGGTCACCAGCTCGTTGGTGATACGGCCATCCGGCGTCTGACCCACGGACTTCTGGAAGTCCTTGATCGCTGTCACGGTGTTCTTGCCAAGCTTGCCATCCGGCTGGCCTGCGTCGAAACCGTTCTTGTTCAGAATGGCCTGAATGTTGCGGATCGCCTTTTCCATATCCACGGAGGCGGTCTTCACGCCCTCCTTGCCAGCCCATTCCTCGGGCGGGTTGACGCTGTTGGCATCGTCCGAAAGCGGTTTGACCTTCCACGCATCCACCTTGGCCTTGGCGCTCTGAAGCTGCTGCGGGCTCATCGCGCCGGCAACCTCATCGCGCTTCTGGGCGGCATCCGCGTCACCATCCTTGGCGGCAATGGCGAACCACTTGTAGGATTCTTCGATATCCTGCTTCACGCCGCTGCCGCGCGCATAAAGAATGGCGAGGTTGAACTGGCTGTCACGGACGCCGAGGTCGGAGGCCTTGATGAACCATTGTGCGGCGGCGGTGAAATCCGGCTGGCCGGCCGCGTCGGAGGCGAGCAGGACCGCGAGATTATGCATGGCGCCGGCATTGCCCTGTTCCGCGGCAAGCGTGTAATAGCGCTTCGCTTCGGGAAGGTTGCGCTCGACGCCGTTCGCCTTTTCGTAAAGATTGGCAAGACGATATTGCGCGGGCGCAAGGCCACGATCGGCCGCCATCTTGTACCACTTTGCCGCTTCCGCACGGTCTGCGGCAACGCCGCGGCCATCGGTGTAGCGCGCTGCGATCTCGAACAGCGCCTGTGTGTCGCCCTTGGCGGCGGCTTCGGCGAGCGATGCCGGCTCGATGCTGGCGGGAACCGCAATGGCGTCCTGCGCAGGGATAGTCGTGGTGGTGACCTCAGCCGGTTTCGGCCCTTCATTCTGCGCGACGGTGTCTGACTTTGCGGGATCCACGGCGGGAACATCGGCAACCGGCGGCTCATCCGGCAGCGGTGCGCCGCCGACGGTGCGGGGATCGATGGTGTTCTGCGCCGGCGCGGCGTTTTCGATGCTGTCTGCCGATGCGGCCTGTTCCGGATCGATGGCGAGATCGGACGGAATGGTCACGGCCTTGTCGCCGGTTTCGGGAAGTGCGGAAACCGGGCCATTCTCCATCTTCTGCTCGATGACCGGTGCCGGAGCTTCCGCGCCGCCGATCAGCGTCTTGACGAGCGGCATGGCCATCATTGCCAGAAGAATGGCGCCGATGCCGAGAAGCAGCGGGCGGCGATAACGCGAAAGCGCCGATGTGTCGCTCTTGCGGCCCTTCTTGCCGGAGTCCAGCTTCTCCGGCGATGTTTCCATGGCGGCGGCCTGCGCTGCACGGCGGGCGGCGGCGATGAAATCCGTCCGTCCTTCGGCGTCTGCAGCCTTGCCAGTCGCGGCCACCTGAGTGGCGCGCACGCGCTCGAGGATTTTCTTGATATCAGGCGCACCCGAACCCGGCTCCAGAAGTTCATTTTCCTGGCCAGCCGGCAGAACATCGATCGGATCGAGCGACGGGGCGGGCTCAACCTGGGTGCGGGCGGAGGAGGCCGAGACTGGCTCCTCAATGGTTTTGGCGGTTTTCGCCGTACCGGTCTTGAACCGTTTTGTCAGGCCGGCGAGCAGGCTCTTTTTTTCTGCCTTTGCGGGCTTTGCCGCGGCGGGCGGCACGATCGTTGCCGCGTCGTTTTCGCGGTCATCATCAAGAATGGCCTGCTCTTCGGCAATATAGCCTTCTTCCGGAAAGATTGCGGCCGGCATCGGCGCTTCTTCGCGGGCGGGGGTGACCATAGGCTGCGCGACGTTGCGGGGCGCCTCGTCGCGATAGGCGGGCGCGTTGTCGAGGTTGTCCAGCCGGCCGGCGATCTGCACCAGCGTTTCGTGCAGCGCTTCGAATGTCCGGTGCGTGCGCTCTTCGGTATTGCGGCTCAGGGCTTCGAGGTTGCGCAGATCGGTCGCAAGATCTGTTAGCATCGTCATGTCGGCGATGTTTGCGCCGGCCGAAAGATTGTTACGGGTATAAGCGTCGAGAACGGCCTCGGCCGCCTGCCGCGCCGCTTCGATGATATATTCATCGTTCGACGCCATGTAATCCTCGATCGCCGCCATGCGGGCATCGAGTTCAGGCGACATGCCCGTTGCCTGCATCTGCACCGGCTGGCTGATCAGCGTGGAGAGATGGGCGATCTGGTTTTCGAGGCTCGCCAGCGCGTGGCTGTCGGCCGGTGCGGCATGGGCGGTCTCGTCCAGACGGGCGGCGATAGTGCCGAGCCGCTCTTCCAGACGGGAAAAGGCGCTTTCGCTGAGACCGGATGCGGGCTGCGGCTGGCTATAGCGATAGTCGAGGTCCTCGATCCGTCGCGAGAGCGTGTCGAGCCGTTCTGCCAGGCCGTCATTGACCGCGCCGTGATCCAGCGCGTCGATCTTGCGGGAGATATCGCTGAGGAAGGACGTCAGTTCCGCCTGTTGCGAAGGGCGCTGCGAACGTTCCAGAAGCAGCGACAGTTGGTCGAGCCGCTCGTGCAGCTGCGCAGCGTCGCGGGCGGTGCTGAGTTCGTCGATCTTGCCGGAGAGCGCTTCGAGCCGGGCGGTGAGGTCAAGCGCCGGTTCCGGCTTGGCGGCGGCAAGGCGGTTGATGTCGCCGAGCTGTTCGGCAAGACCGTTCAGCCGGCTTTCCAGACGTTGCGCCAGTGCATTGTCCGTTGCCTGCGCATTGGTGCGCGTGCCGCTTGCGGCAATGGCGCGACTGATTTCGTCCAGCCGCTGGTCGAGACCGGAAAACTGTTCGGTAAAGGCGGCCTCGTTGGGCTGCATGTGCTTGCCGAGCTGCTCCACGGCGCTGGCAATGGTGATGAGCTTTTCCTCAAGCACGCGTACGGCGGGATTGTTGCTCATGCCGCCGAGCTGGGTCTTGATGTCATCGAGACGATAGGCGAGCGAAACGATCTCGTCCTGCAAGGAGGCCGCATCGAAACCGCGCAGCGTGTCTTCCACATTGTTCCAGCGGCTTTCGATCCGGTGAACGCTGTCTTCGCGCGCAAGCTGGTCGATGGTGAGGCGCAGGTCCTCGAATTCGTTGCGCAGCCCATAGGCGTCAGGAGATGCCAGGTTGCCGAGCTGGTCGATGCTGCCGGCCAGCCGCGCGATGTCGTCGCGCAGATCGCCGATGAATTGCTGGTCTTCCGCAACGGCGCGGATATTGCGGATTTCGGCGCGCAGCCCCTGCGCTTCGCGGGCAACGCCCTCGGTTATGTCGTGCTTCAGCTCATGGCGAAGATTGACGAGCGCCTGCGCGATCTCCTGCAGGGCTGCGTCATTGCGCTGCTGTTCCTGATAGGGCGGAATGGCGCGGGCGCGCGGCACGGGAGCAGCCGTTTGCTGGGTGTCTCGCGCGCGATATTCCGGCGCAAGCGGTCTGGTAATCGTCCGCTCCGGACGGGCGACGGGTTCCTGCGGGCGCTGGAAGCTCGCTTCGAGGAGGCGCTGGCGCTGGCGGATTTCGTTGACGGGATCGAGTTGCGGCGGCGTGACGGCGGTACGCTGCGCGGCATAGCTCTCGTTCTTTGGCTCGGGCTGGGCGCTCGCGGCCCGCGGGTCGCGCGGGAATTTCTGGCTCATCAGCCCCTCTATACGGGCTTCAAGGCCTTCAATGGTGCGATTGAGCGCATCAAGGGACGATCTGTCACTTGGCTGTTGGGTTTTCGATCGCAATCCGTTCATCTTTTCGCTCGCTTCGCTTCCGCCCGCCGTGCCCGGTTGTCTGTCGCGACGTTGCCTGTCTCACCACGCCGTCGCCGCAACATGCAGCAATTCTAGAGCCGGTATTTGCCCCCATGGAGGAAAATGCGCCGATGAACGAAGCAGTTACCTCTGTCGGGAGAATTCACGAAACGTGGTAAAGAAGTGGTTAACTATGGTCGGAATTTTTTAACTTTTACGGCGGGGACCGAGCTCCCGCCCGGCCGGGCGTCGGTTTGACCGAAATGGCAAGTCGACATTCCGCGGAAATTTGTTTGACGTTTACGCGCACGTCAAATATTGTCATGCCATATCGGCCGGATTGGCTCCGGCGCCCACGATGCGGAGGAACATCGGTAATGCCTGTTTACAAGGCCCCAGTCAAAGACACGCTTTTTATCCTGAACGACGTTCTCGGCCTGGAGCGGTATAACAACCTGCCCGGCTTCGAGGATGCAACCCCCGACATGATCGAGGCCATCACCAGTGAAGCGGCGAAGCTTGCCGAAGAGCGACTTTTCCCGCTGAACCTTTCCGGCGACCAAGAGGGTTGCAAGCGCGCCGATGACGGTTCCGTCTCCGTGCCCGATGGTTTCAAGGACGCCTACGACGCCTATTGCGAAGGCGGCTGGATCGGCCTTGCCGTTCCGCCGGAATTCGGCGGGCAGGGCCTGCCCTATACGCTGCATGCCGCCATCGGCGAATATATGTCTTCCGCCAACCTGTCGCTGATGATGTATCCCGGTCTGACACAGGGTGCGATTGCCGCCATCCTCGTGCATGGCACGCAGGCGCAGAAGGACACCTATCTGCCGAAGATGGTGGGAGGCACATGGTCCGGCACCATGAACCTCACCGAACCCCATTGCGGCACCGATCTCGGCCTGCTGCGCACCAAGGCCGTGCCGCAGGCTGACGGCAGCTACAAGATTTCCGGCCAGAAGATTTTCATCTCCGCCGGCGAACATTCCATGACGGATAATATCGTCCATCTGGTGATCGCCCGTATCGAAGGCGCACCGGAAGGCACCAAGGGCATTTCGCTGTTCATCGTGCCGAAATTCCTCGTCAAGGAAGACGGTACGCCGGGCGAGCGCAACGGCGTCACCTGCGGCGCGATCGAACACAAGATGGGCATCCACGGCAATGCCACCTGCGTCATGAACTACGATGATGCGACGGGTTACCTGCTGGGCGCGGAGAACAAGGGCCTGTCGGCCATGTTCGTCATGATGAACGAAGCCCGACTGGGCGTCGGCCTGCAGGGTCTTTCCGTCGGCGAGATCGCCTATCAGAATGCGGTGGAATATGCCCGTGAGCGCATTCAGGGCCGCTCGCTTTCCGGCGCCAAGTTCCCGGACAGGAAGGCCGATCCGATCATCGTGCATCCCGATATCCGCCGCACGCTGATGACCATCAAGGCCTATAACGAGGCCGGCCGTGCCTTCCTTCTGTGGACCGCGCTGCAATCCGACATCGCCCACCGCGCCGCCGACGAAAAGCAGCGGCAGGCGGCAGACGATCTGCTCGGTCTCGTCACACCGATCCTGAAAGGCGTACTGACCGACAAGGGCTTCGACCATGCTGTCATGGCGCAGCAGGTCTTCGGCGGCCATGGTTACATCGAGGAACATGGCATGAGCCAATATGTCCGCGATGCGCGCATCACCATGATCTA
Organism: Agrobacterium sp. NPDC090283; assembly: GCF_044769685.1. NCBI lineage: Bacteria > Pseudomonadati > Pseudomonadota > Alphaproteobacteria > Hyphomicrobiales > Rhizobiaceae > Agrobacterium > Agrobacterium sp. NPDC090283. Next base: position 35,068 of record NZ_JBIVYG010000030.1, read on the forward strand.
CGAGGGCGCTAACGGCATTCAGGCGCTCGATCTGGTAGGCCGCAAGCTCGGCATGAATGGCGGCCGCGCCGTGATGGCGCTGTTCAAGGAAATCGGCGATTTCTGCGAGGAAAACCGCGCTGATGAAAAGCTCAGCCTTTACACCAAGGGCTTGAAGAAGGGCTTGAACGATCTGCAGGCCGCAACCATGTGGTTCATGCAGAACGCCATGGCCAAGCCCGACAATGCCGGTGCCGGTTCGACAGACTATATGCATCTCTTCGGTATCGTGGTGCTGGGTTACATGCAGGCGCGCATGGCGAAAGCCGCCAGCGAAGCGCTTGCGGCAGGCAGCGCTTCGGACGAGGATTACCTCAAGACCAAGCTTGTCACGGCGAAGTTTTATATGGAGCGCATCATGCCGGAAACGGCGCTGCGCAAGGCCCGCATCGAAACCGGCGCGGACACCATGATGGAACTGGCTGCGGAAGCATTCTGAGAAGGTTGGCGGTAAACACGCCGCAGGGAGAGAGTTTATGACCGACGTTTTTATCTACGACCATGTCCGCACCCCGCGCGGACGCGGCAAGAAGGATGGCAGCCTGCATGAGGTGCCTTCCGTTCGCCTTGCCGCCAAGACGCTGGAAGCCATCCGCGACCGCAACGGGCTCGACACCTCCACTGTCGACGACATCATCATGGGCTGCGTCGATCCTGTCATGGATGCCGGTGCCGTGATCCCGAAGGCCGCTGCCTTCGAGGCCGGTTATTCCAACAGGGCCCCGGGCATGCAGATCTCGCGCTTCTGCGCCTCCGGCCTCGATGCCATCAACTTCGCGGCCGGCAAGGTCAAGGCGGGGTCTGACGATATCGTCATCGCCGGCGGCGTCGAAAGCATGTCCCGCGTCGGCATGGGCATGTCGGGCGGTGCCTGGTACATGGACCCTTCGGTCAACTTCCCGGCCTTCTTCATGCCGCAGGGCGTGTCGGCCGATCTCATCGCCACCAAATACGGTTTTTCCCGCGATGACGTCGACGCCTATGCCGTCGAAAGCCAGAAGCGTGCGGCGCATGCCTGGGAAAAGGGCTATTTCAACAAATCAGTCATTCCGGTGAAGGACCAGAACGGCCTGACCATCCTCGATCGCGACGAACACATGCGTCCCGGCACGGACATGCAGGCGCTGGCTTCGCTTAATCCTTCGTTCCAGATGCCGGGCGAAATGGGCGGCTTCGAAGCTGTCGGCATCATGGCGCATCCGGAAGTGGAGCGGATCAACTATGTCCACCATGCCGGCAACTCCTCCGGCATCGTTGATGGCGCGGCCGCCGTGCTGGTCGGCTCCAAGGCTGGCGGCGAGGCAATGGGCGTGAAACCCCGTGCTCGCATCAAGGCTTTCGCCAATATCGGTTCCGATCCGGCGCTGATGCTGACCGGCCCGGTGGACGTCACCGAGAAGCTTCTGAAAAAGACCGGAATGTCGATTGCCGATATCGATCTTTTCGAACTCAACGAGGCCTTCGCCGCCGTCGTCCTGCGTTACATGCAGGCCTTCGAGATCGACCACGGCAAGATGAACGTCAATGGCGGCGCCATCGCCATGGGCCATCCGCTGGGCGCAACGGGTGCGATGATCCTCGGCACGGTGCTGGATGAGCTGGAGCGACGCGATCTCAACACCGCGCTTGTCACGCTCTGCATTGGCGCTGGCATGGGCACGGCGACGGTTATCGAGCGCGTTTGAGGCTGGTCATGAGGCGCGAGGTTTATGAGCGGCCCAAGAATGAGATCGAACAGCAGCTGGCTCGGCACAATCTGGAAAAGGATATGGCGCAGGATCATAGGGCGTGCATCCGCCCTGTTTCGCCTGTCCACATCCGGCGGCTCCGGGCAGAGCGTTGGGGCTTGATCGTGTTTCTCGTTCTTGTGGTCGGTTGTATCGGTCTCGCAATCGGACTGTCGTAACCGCAGAAAAATTTGAGGGAAGAGGAATCCCAAAATGAGCACTTACACCAATTTCACCATCGAGACGGACGCAGATGGCATTGCCCTCGTCACTTGGGACATGCCGGAAAAATCCATGAACGTCTTCACCTCTGAAGTGATGGACGAACTGAGCGCCATTCTTGACGCGACTGTCGTAGATGCAGCCGTCAAGGGCGTCGTCTTCACCTCAGGCAAGAGCACGTTTTCCGGCGGCGCCGATCTGTCGATGATCAAGTCGATGTTCTCCTTCTACAACGACGAGAAGGCGAAGAACCCGGATGATGCGGCAGCGAAGTTGTTCGAACTCGTCGGCCGCATGACGGGCCTGTTCCGCAAGATCGAGACCAATGGCAAGCCCTGGGTTTCCGCCATCAACGGCACCTGCATGGGTGGAGCTTTCGAACTGTCGCTCGCCTGCCACGGTCGTGTGGCCTCCAGTGCCAAGAGCCTCAAGATCGCCCTGCCGGAAGTCAAGGTCGGCATTTTCCCCGGCGCCGGCGGCACCCAGCGCGTGTCGCGCCTGACGGATGCACAATCCGCCTTGCAGATGATGACCACAGGTCAGTCGCTCACCGGTGCGCGCGCCAAGGCCATGGGGCTGGTGCATCAGGTGGTGGAGCCGGATCAGCTGGTCGCAACCGCAAAGCAGATGATCAAGGACGGCCTGAAGCCGGTCGCACCCTGGGACGAGAAGGGCTTCAAGGCCCCCGGCGGCGGCATCTGGACGCCGGCCGCAGCCCAGCTCTGGCCCGCCGCTCCCGCCATCCTGCGTCGTGAAAGCGCCGGCAACTATCCTGCCGCCCTTGCCATCCTCAAATGCGTTTATGAAGGCCTGCAATTGCCCTTCGATACGGCGCTGAAGGTGGAGCAGCGTTATTTCACCGAGATCCTTCGCTCGAAGGAAGCCTTCGGCATGATCCGCTCGCTGTTCATTTCCATGCAGGAACTGGGCAAGGGCGCGCGCCGCCCCGCAGGCCAGCCGAAGACGGAGTTCAAGAAAGTCGGCGTCGTCGGTGCGGGCTTCATGGGCGCTGCCGTGGCTTATGTCACCGCCGCAGCCGGCATCCCCGTGACGCTGGTGGATCGGGATCAGGAAGCGGCCGACAAGGGCAAAGGCCATTGCGAAGAAAGCGTCAAGGCCGCCATCGGCAAGGGCAGGCTGACGCAGGATGAGGGCAAGGCATTGCTCGACCTCGTCACCCCGACATCGGATTACGCCGCGCTCGCCGATGCCGATCTCGTAATCGAAGCGGTCTTCGAGGATCGCGACGTGAAGAAGGCCGTCATCGAGGCCGTGGAAACCGTGTTGCCTGAAGGGGCGATCTTCGCCTCCAACACCTCCACTTTGCCGATCACCGGGCTTGCGAAGAACTCGAAGCGCCCGACCGATTTTATCGGCATCCATTTCTTCTCACCGGTCGAGAAGATGATGCTGACGGAAGTCATCCTCGGCAAGGAAACCGGCGACAAGGCGCTCGCCGTCGCGCTGGATTATGTGGCCAAGATCAAGAAGACGCCGATCGTCGTCAACGATACGCGCGGCTTCTTCGTCAATCGCTGCGTGCTGCGTTACATGGCGGAAAGCTACGACATGCTGATCGAAGGCGTACCCGCCGCGATGATCGAAAATGCCGCGAAATTCGCCGGCATGCCGGTCGGCCCGCTGGCGCTGAACGATGAAGTGGCGATCGATCTTTCCTACAAGATCCTGAAAGCCACCGTCGCCGATCTCGGCGAAAAGGCCGTCGATCCGCGCCATATGGAACTGGTGAAGAAGCTGGTGGAAGGCGAGGGCCGCTTTGGCCGCAAGAACGCCAAGGGCTTTTACGACTACCCGCCAAAGCCCGCCAAGAAATCCCTCTGGCCCGGCCTGAAGGACCTCTATCCGCAGCAGAAGCCCGAGGACGTGGATATGGAGGTGCTGAAACAGCGCTTCCTCGTCACCGTGGCGCTGGAAGCCGCCCGCACGGTGGAAGAAGGCATCGTCACCGATCCGCGCGAGGCGGATGTCGGCTCCATCCTCGGTTTCGGCTTTGCGCCCTATACCGGCGGTGCACTGTCCTACATCGACGGCATGGGCGTGAAGAATTTCGTCGCTCTGGCCGAGAAGCTCAGCGAAGCCTACGGCCCGCGCTTCAAGCCGACACTACTGCTGAAGGACATGGCCGCCAAGGGCGAGACCTTCTACGGTCGTTTCGACCCCTATGCCAGCGCCGCGAAGGCGGCATAAGACACCAAGCGGACCATGGAACAGGCCTTTCGGGGCCTGTTTTATTATGCTGATGCCGCCACTTTTCGTGCATCCTTTGTTGGGCTCAGGCGTTGAAAAGCGTGACCGGGCAAAATGCCCGCCGCCACGCAATCAGCACGCCCCAGGAGACAGCGATGAAAGCACCAGTGCGATCCCACGGTTTCGACAAGCCCTCGGACCTCGATAACCATCTGGCCGAACTGGACGAAGAGGCTGAAGCAAGGGCTGCGGACGCAAAGGCGGAAAAACCCGCAGCAAAGAGAACGCGTGCTGCCGATGCCATCGACCCGAAGCTGCGCGCCGAACTGGATGAGCTTCGTAAACAGGTCGACAGGATCCGCCGCGACGTCAAACGGCTGGAGGCCGCCCGGCATCCCCGCCACAGGCCCGCACAGCCGCAGCATGAACGCGACCGCGAGAATTCCCGCCTGATGACCGTGGTGCGCTCCGTTGCTGTCACATCGCTCGCCAGCCGCATCTTCGCGTCTTCGCCCGTCATGGCTGCGTTGGTGGCCTTGGTGCCGTTCGCACTAGGCCTTGCCGCACGGCGAAGCGAAGGGGCATAGCCGCCGCCGGCAGCCCTCGTTCGTCCGGATCGGTCTTGCCCGAACCCGGCGGTGGGCGGATGCGTCAACTCCGGCGGGTGCCCGAAAGCGGATTTCCCTTGCAATCCGGCGTTCACCGGGCACAGATTTCAGCCATCCACAGGCGCCGTGAAAAAACTGTCAAAAAACTTCGCGATGGCGCTTGCCATGTCCGAACAAGATGTTATAACCCCGCTCACTTTCGGGGCGCCAAACAGCCTCGACCGCCAAAAGCGGAGGTTCTTCAAGGACCTGAAGTGCCCGGATAGCTCAGTTGGTAGAGCAGCGGATTGAAAATCCGCGTGTCGGTGGTTCAAATCCGCCTCCGGGCACCATTCTAAGTCCTTGTTATGTCTATCTTTTTCCATGATTTGGCATCCGTTCATAAATCCGGGTTTGACACTTTTCTCAAGAAGGTTTGACAACTTTCGTTTTTCGTCTGTTCACTTCGGCCTCGAAATCCTTCACCGCTGCGATGGTATTTTTCGACATGTCGGCACGGCGGGAATAGTGCTTTGCCATCGCCTCGGTGCGCTGGCCGAGGACGTTGGCGATGGTGCCATAGTCCATGTTCATCTCTCTCAGGATCGTCGCGACGGTGTGGCGTAGACCCTTCAGGGTGAGACCAGGTTGAACGCTGCCAGCTTCTTCGAGCTTGAGGCGGATCGGTCGCCACGAGGCGCGAAAACCGGAAACGGTCCACGGCCTGCCGTGCATGTTTGCGCAAAGCGTGATTGCAGAGTGAGGCGCCGCAGCTGCGAGTGCGTCAGCGACGGGCTTGAGCAGCGGCAGATAAACCGCCTCGCCAGTCTTTCCCCTTCGAGTGTCGATAACATCGGCCTGCACCGCTGTCCGGGGCAAGGAAAGCGCATCCTGCGGATCGAGGCCGTAGAACATCATCAGGGTGACGGCGGGCAACATGTGCGCTGGCATGGCTGCAAGAACCGCGTCCCGCTCTGCGTCCATCCATGGGCGATTCGCCTGAGGCGCATTCTTTGGGCGCTTGATCGCCTTGATGCCTGCTGCTGGATTGTCTTTAACTTCGCCGCGCTCTTTCCCCCAGGCGAACAGCAGTGAAAGCACGGTGCGCACGTAGGAGCCGAATTTCCGGCCCTTGCTCTCTCCGGCCTTGTCGCGGATCTTGACGATCAGCGGGGGCGTGAAGCTCGTGAGCGGCGTGTCCTCGATGCTCTTGAGGTAATCGAAGCACTTTTGGTAATCCGAGCGGGTGCGGTCGGAAATATCTTTCTGGAATGCCGGGCTGGCCCGATACTTCTTGATCAACGCACCAAGTGTGCCGGCCCGGGTGTTTTCGCTTTTCTGATGAAGCTGGCTTATGCGGTAGCACTCACCGTAGAACTCCATGGTCCACAGCGGAAACTTGTCGAGATCAACGGCGGAGCCGGTTTTCCGGTGATAGCAACGCCACTTGTGCGGCGGCTTCTTATCCTGAAAAATCTGAAAGCCCTTCGGGCGTTTACGGTCTGCCATCATCCAAGCTTCGCAATAATCGCATCGTCCCCCGAGGCCTCGCCACCTTTCAGGGCATCAAGAAAAGCATCGAGATCGTGCATGTCGTAGACCTTTGCCCCTGAGGGCATTGCCACTGGCGTTACGTGGCAATCGATAGGGAAACGCTTTGCGGAGAGGCCGCAATAGTCTGCGGCCTCTCTGAGCGTCAGCATGCGCCGAGGCGCAACCCGAATATTGAGCGTTGCACTCGCCATCACGCACCGGCCGCCTCTGCGAACGAGCGCAGCAAATCGGGGGCAAGATCCGGAAGATTGCCATTTAGATACTGATCTGTCTGGAACAGATCAGCCTTGCGGCGCACCTCGTCGAGTGATGAGCAAGGATGCTGCGCCAAGGCGATCAATGCCTGCCTCTCCCGCAGTCCCTCTGGCGTATCGTATTGGTCGGAGTTTCCTTTGTCTGCCGCCGCCCACGCCTCATAGGCTGTACGCCATTCTGCAACAACAGCAGCGAGGCCAGATGGCGAGGAGGCATCATCGCTGTGTAGCTCAAGGATGCGGTGAACCTCTCGGAGATCTTCCGCCAGTTCGATCATCGCAGTTTCGATGTTTCGCGAACACGCCTCGACTTGAGACACTGAATAGCCCAAGACCCGGCGGATGCCATCATCAGCGTAGTAAAATCCGGGCCGATCACTCACCGCCCGTTTATCGAAAAGGATATCTTGGACGCCCGACTCTGTGACGATTGCGAGGCAGCAAAGGGTATCCACATCAATGTGCATATCGTCTACCGCATCACGCATGGCGGCAATTTTGGCGATGGCACTTGCGCCGGAGGCGCATTTCTGGTTTAACTTCTTTCGCATTGAATTGCTCCTTGTGGGTAAATCACAAAAAGCCGACGCTGGTTTACGAGGCCTGAGCGTCGGCTTTTTTCGTTTCTGTTTGCACGTATGCGCGGTTGAGTTGGAAAACAATCTCAGCGTTCATTGATCTGAAATTCTGATCAGCCTCTGCCTTGACACGATCTCGCATGCCATCTGGCAAGCGAAGCATGAACTTGTCACTTTCACGGCTCATGGAAATATTCCCGATTGAAGGTGTCCTTAGGACGCATTGTGAATATGTCCTAAGGACACTATTGCAGTCAAGGAAAATATGATGTCATTAGGACTTCATGGCCGAAGATCAAAACCGAACCTTACAAGATAAGTTTATGTTGCGCTTCCCTGACGGCATGCGTGAACAGATCAAGATCGCCGCCGAACGCAACGGCCGATCTATGAATGCAGAAATTGTCACACGTCTGGAAAACTCTCTTGTCGGCAGCCAAAGCAATTCGTCTCTGGACGCGATTGCAACGGCGTTCGCAAACAGGATGATTGCGGCGACTCACCCCTTGTCGGAAAATGATCGTAATAAGTTTTACGACAGCTATGAGGAAGCAAAACAGACAGAAGCTCGCGCGATACGCCGATTCATGGATGTTGCATCCGAGTTGTTGGAAAAAATGCATATCAGCCGCAAAAAATCCTGAGTGACGTAAACTGCCAGGTGAAACAAACTGTCAGTCCTTTGCAGTTATCAACAACGGTGCGCCATGACGGAAAGAGAATACGTTGCAAGCTTTCGCCAGCCTGAAAACTACGATCCGGAAGAAGCCAAGAAAAAGATCATAAATTTCGTCAGGGCGCTGGCGAGAGCAGATGCGAGGCGGGACGCTGCCGTAGAGCGAAGGGTGAGCGGGGATCACGAGAGGGAAAAGTGAATAGCCCCAAGATTTGTAGACACCTTCTTTCCTAATTTTGAGGCAAGAAGAGCATCATGGGCAAATCGAATTTCAGCGAAGAGTTTAAGCG
>NZ_JBIVYG010000031.1:0-34631 GCF_044769685.1 Agrobacterium sp. NPDC090283
CCGCAAACTGCTCGTCATCGCAAACGCCATTCTCAGGGACAAAACCACATTCAAAACATCCTGAGAATAATATCCACCAATACAGTTGCCAGCCGTCGCGCGTCTGCGCGGCGGGGAGGGTCTCCTTCCAGCCCAAGGACTTGGGCTGACTGGATTCCTGTGACAAGCACAGGAATGAGGGGAGGATATAATTCGACCTTGCGAAGCATTAAGGAAAGATGCACGTTCATTTACATGAAAGGCTACGTTTATATTTTAGCATCCAAGCGAAACGGAACGCTCTATACTGGCGTTACGAAGGATTTGCCCAATAGACTATTCGAACATCAGAATGAACTGACACCCGGATTTACGTCACGATATGGTGTGAAGATGCTTGTGTGGTTCGAGGAATACGACCTCTTGACCAGTGCGATCACGCGCGAAAAAACGATCAAGAAATGGCCTCGGCAATGGAAGCTCAATCTGATTGAAAGCACAAATCCGGATTGGGATGATATATCTGCTCATCTGCATGACCTGTGACCCACGCCTTGTGACCAAGCCACCGACGGTCACCACACACTCACCTTATCCCCGTTCCCCGGAACAGGCCCGAGGATGTCACGGGGATCCGGCCGACGCGCGTCTGCGCGGCGAGAGAGTCCTTTCAGCCCAAGGACTTGGGCTGGCTGGATTCCTGTGACAGGCACAGGAATGAGGGTGAGGGTGGCTCAGTGCAGCCCGCCAACCCCGAGATGCGTGTCGATAATGCCCGGATTCTCCGAAAGCTCGCTCGACGGCCCTTCCCAGACGATGCGGCCGCGTTCCATGATGATGGCGTGGTCGGCGAAGTCGATGGCCATCTGGATGCGCTGTTCGACGAGGAGAATGGTCATTTCGCCGGATTGGGCGAGTTTGGAAAAGGCCGCCATCAGCTCTTCGCAGATGACGGGGGCGAGGCCTTCGAGCGGTTCGTCGAGCAGCAGCACGCGCGGCTGGCCGAGAATGGTCCGGGCGGTGGAGAGCATCTGCTGTTCGCCGCCGGAAAGTTGCGAGCCGAGATTGCGACGGCGCTCCTTCAGGCGCGGAAACAGCGTGTAAGCTTCCTCGATGGCCGATTTCGGCCGGGTCTTGAGGCCGACAAAGAGGTTTTCCTCTACCGTCAGGGTCGGGAAAACATCCCGCGTTTGCGGCACGTAACCGAGGCCGGCTTTGGCGCGGGCAGCACTCGGCAAAGCGGCGATGTCCTGCCCGCCGATGCGGATATCGCCGGCAAAACGTTTCGTCTGGCCGGCCAGCGTGGCAAAGAGGCTGGTCTTGCCAACCCCGTTGCGGCCGAGCACGGCAAAACGCGAGCCCGAGGGCACGGAAAGCGACAGGCCCTCGATGACCCTTGTCGGGCCATAACCGGCGGTGAGGTTGGCGATTTCAAGCGGCGCTGCGGGCATTGGCGTAACTTCCCAGATAAGCTTGGCGGACTTCCGCATTGCTGGTGACATCATCAGGCGAGCCGTCGAAGATGACGGCGCCGGCCGCCAGAACGACCACGCGCTTGGCAAATCGGAAGACCAGATCCATGTCGTGCTCGATCATCAATATGGCGAGATCGGCGGGCAGCCGGTCGAGCGCCTGTTCGATGCGCGCGGTTTCCGTGGAAGGCACGCCGGCGGCCGGTTCGTCCAGCAGCAGAATTTTCGGGCGAAGCGCCATGGCAAGCGCGATCTCGATCAGCCGCTGCTGGCCATAGGCGATTTCACGCACCCGGGTTTCGGCAAGCGCCAGAAGGCCGAGCGTGCCGAGAATGTCGCGGGCTTCGCTCATGACCAAGGGCATGGCGCGGTAACGGCCGAAAACCCGGCCCGTCTTGCCTTCACGCTGGAGAATGGCAAGCGCCACATGTTCCTCGGGCGTCATGTCCTGAAATAGCCGGGTCACCTGGAAGGAGCGCACGAGGCCGCGCTTCACCCGCTGGCTGGCGCTGAGGCCGGTCACGTCCTCGCCGGCGATGCGCACCGTGCCGGCCGAGGGCTTGATATTGCCGGTGACGAGATTGACGAAGGTCGTCTTGCCGGCGCCATTCGGGCCGATCAGCACTGTGCGGTCTCCCGGCGAAAGCGACAGCGAGACATTATTGGTGACGACAAGGCCGCCGAAATTTTTCTTGAGGTCGGAGACTTCGAAAATGGCACTCATTTGCGATCTCCCCGCAGGCGCGCAATGATCTGTTCACCCGCGCCGTAAAGCCCGCGTGGTGCGAAGAGCACGACGGCAATCAGCAGCAGGCCGACAATGGTGAGCCAGTGGAAAGGATTGGCGGCGGAAACGACATCTTCGAACCACATGAAGGTGACGGTGCCGATCAGCGCGCCGTAAAGCGAACCCGCGCCGCCGAGCACCAGCATGACCAGCCCTTCGGCCGAAAGCGTGAAGCTGAGGCTGTCGAGGCCGACGACCTGGGTGGAAATGGCGTTGAGCGCGCCGCCAATGCCGGCGACGATGCCCGATATCACGAACATCTTCAAGATCGTGCCGTTGACGGCGCCGCCCATGGCCTGAATGCGGATGCTGTCCTGCTTGACGCCACGGCACAACATGCCGAAGGGCGAATTGACCACGACCCTGAGGGCGAGGAAAACAAGGAGCAGCAGACAGACGCCGTAGATATAGGCGGTGCGGCCGAAGAGATCGAATTCGAAGGTGCCGAACAGCGCGTCCGGGGAAACGCCTGATAGCCCGTCGCTGCCGCCGGTCCAGCCGGAAGCCTTGTTGGCCGCCTCATGGAACAGGTGGATGACGGCGATGGAAAGCACCAGCTGCGGCAGGCCGTGGGCGCGCAGCAGCACCGTGCCGGAAAGCAGCCCCGCCACGCCGCCCGCGGCAGCGCCGATCACGGTCATCAAAAGCGGGTCGGTGATCTCGAAATGGGCGGCGGCGATGCCGGCGGCATAGGCGCCGGCGCCGAACAGGGCGGCATGGCCAAGCGTGGCGACGCCGCAATAACCGGTAACGAGATCGATCGACAGCACCAGCAGCGCGATGGCGATGATGCGGGTCAGAAGCGCCAGATTATCCGGAAACAGGTAATAACCGGCAATGGCGGCGATAATGATGAGGAGCGGTCCCGCGAGCGTGCGCAGCGGCGAGCGCGCCTTCGGGATCTCTGCCGTTTCAGTGACGTCGTTCATGAGCACCGCCATCTCATTTCGCCCTTCCGAGAAGGCCGCGCGGGAACAAAGTGATGATCACGATGACCGCCAGGTAAAAGAAGAATTCGCCATATTCCGGGGCAAGATACCGCCCGGTCGTATCGATGGCGCCGAGCAGCAGGCAGGCGATCAGCGCGCCGGGAATGGAGCCCGCGCCGCCGACCGAAACCACCACGAGGAAGGTGACCATGTAGCGCAGCGCATAATAGGGTTCGACCGGCAGCAGTTCCGCGCCGATGACGCCGCCCATGGCGGCAAGGCCGACGGCGATGGCGAAGCTGACGGCATAGATGATCTCGGTGCGCACGCCGAGTGCCGCCGCCATGGCGGCATTATCGACCGCCGCCCGCAGCTTGATGCCGAAGGCCGTCTTTTCGAAGGTGAACCACAGCGCGCCGGCCACGGCCAGACCGCAGGCAATGGCGAAGATGCGGTGGGTGGCGATGGTGCGGAAGCCGAGATCGGTGGGGCCGGCCAGCTGCTGCGGCAGCGGAATGGTCTTCAGCGTCGGGCCGAAGACGAAATTGGCGATGCCGATGATGCAAAAGGTGATGCCGATCGTCATCAGCACCTGCGTCAGCTCAGGTGCGCCATAGATGCGGCGATAGAGGAAACGCTCAAGTGGAATGGCAATGACGATGGTGCCGACGATGGCGACGAGGATCGCCGCCGCATAACCGAGGCCGAGGCCATGGGCGGCATAGGAGGCGAGATAACCGCCGATCATGGCGAAGGCGCCATGCGCCAGATTGACCACCCGCATCAGCCCCATCGTGACCGAAAGGCCGATGGAGATGATGAACAGGACCATGCCATAGGCAAGCGCATCGATGAGGATGCTGAAGACCGTCTGCATGCTGAAAAAACTCCTCCCGGTGCTGTAACGCCCGTCCGGGCCGGAACCGAACCGCCGCAAGGGCGGCTCGACCGTTTCAAGAATGCCGCCATTGTGGCGGCGAGGCCCGTGTCGCCGGTTATTTCGCGGCGGCGAGACCCGGATCGCCCTGCTTTTCGAAGGTCTGGACTTCCTTGTTGTAATAGCTGCCGTCATCCGCCTTGGCCACTTCGCGCAGATAGATGTTCTGCGTGATGTGGCGGCTTTCCGGATCGATGCTGACAGGGCCGCGCGGGCTTGTCCAGGAAAGACCCTTCACCGCGTCCACCGCCTTTTCGGCATCCTGCTTGCCGCCGGTCGCCTCGATCATCTTGCTGATGACATACATGCCGTCAAAGGCGCCGACTGCGGGGAAGGACAGTTCCTTGGGATTGCCGATCGCCTTGGCGGCGGCTTCCACGAAGGTCTTGTTCTCAGGCGAATCATGCGAGACGGCGTAATGGAAAGTCGTCTGCATGCCGAGTGCGGCTTCGCCCAGCGCCGGCAGGTCGGACTCCTGCGTGAGGTCGCCCGGTGCGAAGAGCTTGACGCCTGCGGATTTCAGGCCGTTATCGTTGAAGGCCTTGACGAAACCGAGCGTGGTCGGGCCGGACGGCAGGAAGGCGAAGACGCCCTGCGCGCCGGAATCCTTCACGCGCTGCATGATCGGGCTGAAATCATTGGTGGAGAGCGGCATGCGGATGGTTTCCACCACCTCGCCGCCGGCGGCGGTGAAGGCCGCCTTGAAGGCGTTTTCGGCATCGACGCCCGGGCCGTAATCGCTGACCAGCGAAATGACCTTCTTCACGCCGCCGTCAAAGGCCACCTTGGCGATGGGGGTGGAGGTCTGCCAGGTGGTGAAAGAGGTGCGCACCACATAGGGGCTTTTCGTCACGATGGCCGAGGTGGCGGCATTCATGATGACCATCGGCACATTGCCCTGTTTCAGAAGCGGCGTGACGGCCATGGCATCAGGGGTGAAATAGAAGCCGGCGAGATATTGCACGCCTTCCTTCACCACCAGTTCCTGCGCCAGCGCCTTTGATTGCGCCGGATCGGCCTGCGGCACATCGCGATAGACGACCTCGACCGTGTCATCGCCGACCTTGTTGCCGTGAAGGGCAAACCAGGCGTCGATGCCGGCCTTGAAGTTCTTGCCCTGCAACGCAAACGGGCCGGAGAACGGACCGACCACGCCGACCTTGATCGTCTCGGCATAGGCGGCAGTGCTGAAGCAGATGGCCGCGATTGCGACGGTGATCCGAAATTTCATGATTTCCTCCCAGTTGATCCGTGGCTCCCATCCACCGATCCAGACTTGCCAGAGTGATGAGGGAAAGGGCCAAAGTAAAATGAAATAAGGGGGGTAATAGATAACCTGACGGTTATCAATATCCGCGCATTCGTTCCCCCCGCCGATCGCTCGCCACGCCCTGGCATATGAGCCCCGGCGGCCTTCGCACCGCCGTCACTCATTCCGGCTTGGGGGCCAAAACGATGGCGGACACTGCGATCGCCAACGCAAAGATACGGGTTTTGTCGATGAGAACAGTTTCGCGCAAACTCAACGCGGGATAGTGACGATGTGGAGACGAAACCAATGCCTTAACCAGTTCTAAGGGGATTGTTCGTAGTCTCGCCAAGCATATTTTGGAACTTTATTTGGTGTCTTGATGGGCGAATATCAGAATAAAGCTGTTGAGCTGATGCGCAATCGCGTCGGGGAGAATATGCTCAACAACAGGATCGAGCGTCGTGAGGCATTCCTGCGCAAGGCGCTCACGCTCTATCACGCCATGGGCGGAACGGCAGAGGACCTGCAGGCGGCCGTAAAGGATGCCGCGGCCGCGCCGGCGCCCAGCATCGACGTGGCCGTTGGCGACGTCATGTACAAGCTCGCCGCTATCGGCCACGTTGCCGATATCGATATTATTCAGGCGGGTTACAACAAGCTCGATGCGGCCAATCTGCATATTCTCAGCAAGGGCAAGAAGCTGCTGCAGAAGCAGCGCGATCAGAAGCTCGCCACCACCGCCGCGCCAGCGAAATAGGCGAGCCACCGCCCGTTCGGCAGCCGCCAATTCACCATATGCCCCAGGGCTGGCCGGGGCATATGGTCTTCACAGGCCGATATTTCAGGCGATGACGGGTATCCAGATTTCCACGATTCCCCGCCCGGTCTTGGCATCGAAGCGCCGGTCATAACGTTCGAAATCGGGAGAGTGGGCGGTTTTCAGCCCGGCATCGGGCAACGCCTTGTTCCAGATCGTATAGACCGTTCGGGGAAGATCCGAGATGTGGCCGTTATGGGTGAAGACGGCATAGGATTGCGCGGGCAATTCGATATGATCCATGCCCGGGGTCTTCGTGAGCGCCTTGACGCCGGCAAGATAGGTGCAGTTGCCAGCCTCATCGGCGGCGCTGCAAACACCATAAGCAGCCCCGGACACGGCCTCCTCGACTTCGCTTTCGCGCAGATTGAAGCGCTGCCACAGGGCGGGAATGGCGCTGTTGTTCTCCAGCGAGCAGGGGGTGGTGAGGCCCACCACCATAAAGGCATCGGCACGGCGCATTTCCGGCGGCTGGACTTCGACGAACATGTCGTTTTTCATTTTCAAGGGCTCCATGAGATCAAGGGACGAGGTTGATCGGGCCTTGCGAACTGTGCTTGGTAAGGTGTTGAAATAATTCGCAAAGGCCCGCGTGAACGCCTCATGGGACCCGTATCCCGCATCAAGTGCTGCGGTGAGGATATCGCCATCGTACCGTGCGATGGTTTCCGCCGCCCTGGAAAGGCGGCGTGCCCGGACATAGGACATGATCGACAGGCCGGTGGAAAGCTGGAACAACCGGCACATGTGATGTGTGCTGATCGCGCAGCGATCGGACAGGACCGTCAATGTCAGGTCCCTGTGCAGATCGGTTTCGATCTGCCAGATGAGCTTGTCGAGAGCGGGCATGGGGTCTCCTGTGGTTCACGCCCTTACCATGCAAAACCGCTCCGCTTCCTGCTTGATCGGGTTTGACTTGTTGTCGCCTTTTCCCGCCGCTGCCGTTTCAGGACGGTTCCATCAGGCCACCTTCGGCGACAGGATTTCCTGCCAGGCATCATAGGCCGATAGAACCGTTTCCATCTGCGCGGTATGGCCGGTGATGAAATCATCGCCATAGATCGTTTCATCGGGATATTCGGTGATCAGCGTCATCGGCACGGTGTGGCGATCGTCCACGGACGACAGGCACGGAAAGCCGTTGATAATGCGGAAACCGGTTTCGCCCGCATGAATTTCATAAAGCGCGATCTGGCGGTTGTTGTAGTCGAGCAGGCCGGGAATGGCGCCGAGATGGCGGGTCACCCTGTCGAGCAGGGCTTCCGCCTGGCTTTCCCAATCCGCATGGTGGCGGATGATGAGGAAGAAACCCTTGGGCAGCGTCCACATGGCGAAATTGCGCGGCACATAACCTGATAGAGGTCGGGTCCACTCATGTGAGGGATAACCGTGCAGGTTCACATGCAGGCTGGCGCCGCTGATCTCCTGCGCCTTGAAGCGGATTGCCTTCTCATTGAGATGGGCGCCCGAATTTTCCCGCGTGCGATATTCGAGATCGTCGCCGAGCGCCGTGTAACGCGCCGCGTGATGCATGTGGCGTGGATTGTCGACGCGCAGGCGCTGGTGCAGGGCGTAACCATCCGGATTTTCCAGCGGCGAAATGGTGAAATGCGCGCCCTTGCGCTCCGCGAGTTTGCGGGCGGCACGGATGGCGCCGACGATGCCTGTCGTCTCGTTGGGATGCTGGCCACCGCTCACCATGACTGCGGCATCGTTGCCGGCGACGTAACGGGCGGCAAGGATGCGGCCGGAGCGGGAGCGGGCCTCGAAGGCCTCGCCGCCGATCTCTTCAAGCAGCTTTACGAGCTGGCCTGCCGCAACCGGTTCGCTGGCCTTATCGATCTGCTGTTCGCGGCCATCGAGAAAGGCGGTGGTGAGCGTGCGGGCCTCGATGCGGACTGAGACTTCACCTTCGCTTTTGACGATTTCCGGCACGATCTGGCCGGGTTTCAGGCCCCGGTCACCCAGCGGCCGGCCGGATTTCTTCTGGAAGAACTCCAGGAGCGAGAAATAGAAATCCTCGTGCAGGGCTTCGCGCAGGCTGACGACCTCATCGCCGAGGGAGAGCGGCAAATCTTCGGCCGGATGCGCGACGCGGATGTTCAGTTCCTCGAAATAGGGCTCTTCATCGCCCCAGCCGTGGTTGACGACGGCATGGATCGCCGCCTCGAAAAGCCGCTCGTAGTCTGTCTCCAGCCGCTTGCCCGCAGCATTGCCGGCAGGACGGAACCAGCCGGTCGGCGAGACATTGGTTTCGCCGACGATATCGGTATGAACCCGGTTTGGGGCGAGAACCTTCAGGGTTTCCTGCTTGCCATTACGGCTCAGGGTAACATCATAATGGAAGGCGTCGTCGTCGCGGGCGATGAAGTCGATCTTCGCATCGCCCACAAGAGCCGCCAGCGGATAGGCCTCCAGCCGGAAACGGTTGGCGGGCGCGTTGGCATGCACCGGGTAACGCACCTCGATGGTGTCGACGCCATCCAGATTAATCTCTTCCAGAAAGGTGAAGAGAAGCGGTTTGTAGGCGCTGCGGATGCGGGCGCTGACGCCTTTTTTCTTCAGCCTCTCTTCGGCCTCGCGGCGGCTTTTGGCGTCATCGAAGCTCCATGCCTCGAAGGACTGGCCGGGCTCGGCATTGGCGAGAAGCGCATCCAGCGTGCGTTCGAAGGTCTGGTCGAAAATCTGGCTCATCTGGATTACCTCGAAGTTCTGCCTGTTGGGTCAAGGCTGTCGCGCAGCCAGTCGCCGAGAAGGTTGAGGCCAAGCACCGTCAGAAGAATCGCAAGGCCCGGAAAGACGCTGACCCACCATGCCGTCTGCAGATAGGTACGTCCATCCGCCAGCATGCCACCCCAGCTCGGGATGGTCGGATCAACGCCGAGGCCGAGGAAGGTGAGGCTGCTTTCCAAAAGGATGTTGTTGGCGACATTCAGCGTCATCAGCACGATGACCGGGCCGATAAGGTTCGGCAGCAGGTGCTGGAGGATGATGCGCCAGTCCTTCACGCCGATGGCGCGGGCGGAAAGGATGAATTCCCGTTCCCTGAGCGTCAGCACCGAGCCGCGCACGAGGCGGGCATATTGCACCCATTGCGAGACGATCAGCAGGATGATGGTGTTGGTGAGGCTGCCGCCGACAATGGCGATGAAGGTGATGGCCAAGAGAATGAAGGGCATGGCGAGCTGGATATCGGCAAAGCGCATGACCAGCATATCCCAGAAGCCGCGATAATAACCGGCGACCAGACCGACCGCGACGCCGAAGATGACCGCGCCGATAACCGAGGTGAAACCGACCAGCAGCGAAATCTTGCCGCCGGCGACGACACGGGCGAGCACGTCACGGCCGAGCGGATCGGTGCCGAGCGGATGGGCGGCATTGGCAAAGGGCTTGGCAAGGCGGGCCATCAGGTCGATCTTGTCCGCACCGCCCGGAAACAGCACGTCGGAAAAGACGACGGCAAGGCAGATAACTGTCGTGAGGAACGCACCGAGGACGAATTCGAGATTGGTGAAGCGCGCGAGACGCGAGGTTTTGGCAGCCATCGTCACTTACTCCGTGCGGATGCGCGGATCGACAAGCCCGTAGGCGATATCGACCAGAAGGTTGATGCCGACGATCATCAGCGACAGCACGGTGATGACGGCCTGAAGCACGGGATAATCACGCGCGCCGACCGCATCGAAAGCCAGCGTGCCGAGGCCCGGCCAGTTGAAGACACGCTCGATAACGACGATGCCGCCGAGTAGCCCGCC
This sequence comes from Agrobacterium sp. NPDC090283, assembly GCF_044769685.1. NCBI lineage: Bacteria > Pseudomonadati > Pseudomonadota > Alphaproteobacteria > Hyphomicrobiales > Rhizobiaceae > Agrobacterium > Agrobacterium sp. NPDC090283. The sequence goes on from NZ_JBIVYG010000031.1 coordinate 9,932, forward strand.
AAATTGCAGGCCAAAATAGGTGATGAGCGGAATGGCGCAGTTGCGCAGCGCGTGTTTGTAGAGAACCTTGCTTTCGCTGAGGCCCTTGGCGCGCGCCACCATCACATATTGCGAGCGCAGCGTATCGAGCATGGCGGTGCGCACGAGGCGGACATTGGTTGCCGTCAGGATCACACCCATCGTCACTGATGGCATGATGTAGCTTGCGAAACCGCCCATGCCGCTGGGGGGCAGCCAGCCGAGCGTGATGGAGAATAGCAGCACCAGCATGGTGGCCAGCCAGAAATTCGGGAAGGACAGGCCGACGAGCGAGAAGATGCGGATCACCTGATCGGCCGTTTTGCCACGCGAGGTCGCCGCCTTGATGCCGAGCGGGATGGAAAGCGCAATCGACACCGCCATGGAAATGAAGGCGAGCAGCAGCGTGGCGGGCAGGGCATCGGCGATGAGGCGCGAGACCGGCGTGCTGCCGGTGAAGCTGCGGCCGAAATCGAGCGTCACGAGGCCCTTCAGGAAGCTGAAATATTGCACGAAGAACGGCCGGTCGGTACCGAGCGCCGCGCGAATGCGCGCCAGATCGTCTTCCGTCATGCTGCCGCCGCCCTGGAACATGGTGACAGCCGGATCGCCTGTGAGGCGAATGGCGAAGGAAACGAGAAGGGTGATGGCGATGACGACAAAAATCGCCTGCAGCAATCGCTTGATGAGGAAACCGGCCACGTTTTTTACCTTGAAGAGAGACCCGGCCTTGCCCGCATTGCGGCGGGCAAGGCGTGTTGATCAGAAAACCAGCCTGATTATTCGACGGTCACGTCGGTCAGCTTCAGGCGGTTATCCGGCGGTGCGACGAAACCCTTGACCCGCTTGTTGATGCCGTAAATGGCATTGGTGTTGTAAAGCGGGATTTCCAGCGCGCGTTCGGCGGTATAGCTGCCGATTTCCTTGAGGATCTTTTCGCGCTCGGCACGGTCGGTCAGCGGACGCTGGGATTCAAGCAGCTTGTCCAGCTTTTCGTCCTTGTCGTAAGGGTTCCACTTTTCACCCGAGTGATACATGGAATAGGCCGTGTTGTCGTAATCGAAGGTCCAGCCGCCCCATTTCTGCTGGAACATCGCGCCGGTCTTGCCCTGCGGGATGATGTCGTTCAGCAGCACGTTGGTTTCGTAAGGCTTGATGGTGGCGGTGATGCCGACCATGGAGAGGTAGCTGGAAATAACCTGCGCCACTTCGTTCATCGTCGCGTCATTGCCGCGGATATCGATCTGCAGCGCCGCACCCGGTTTGACGCCGGCTTCCGCGAGCAGCTTTTTCGCGCCTTCCGGATCGTAAGGCAGCGGCTTCAGTTCCGGGTCGTAACCGAAGGACAGCGCGCTTTGGAAGCTTGCGATTTCCGATGCCTGACCGGCGAGGATCGACTTGACGATGGTGCCGCGGTCGACGGCCATGATGATCGCCTTGCGCACCTTCGGATCGGCGGTAATGCCGTCACGGGTGTTGAAACGCAGCGCATCGACGGTCGGGCCGGGAACGCTGACGATCTCAAGCTTGGAATCGCCTTCGATGACCGGGATCATGCCGATCGGGATGGTGGGCGGAATGACGAGATCGACGCGGCCGGCCTGCAATTCGGCAACGGCGGTCGCTGGCTCGGCGATGAAGCGATATTCAAGCTCGGACAGCTTTGGCGCACCGCCCCAGTAATCCGGGTTGGCTTCCAGCTTGATATTGGTCTTCGGCGCGTAGGAAACGAATTTGAATGCGCCGGTGCCGACTGGGTTGAGGTTGAAATTGTCCTCACCCTTTTCCTTGATGTAGGCAGGCGGAACGATCATGCCGCCATAACCGGCAAGCTTGGTGAGCAGCACGGGATCCGGCGCCTTCAGCTTCATGTCGACGGTGTAATCGTCGATGACATCGACGCTTTCGATGGCGACATAGTTGGAGCGCTGCGGGCCCTTGGCACCCTGTTCGCCGAGAAGGCGCTCGAAGGTGAACTTGACGGCGGCGGCGTTGAAGGGTTCGCCATTGTGGAACTTGACGTTCTGGCGCAGCTTGAAGCGGATGCGCTTGCCCTCATCCAGCTCTTCCCAGGATTCGGCAAGGCCGGGCACAACCTTCAGGTCCGGGCCGCGATAGGTGAGGCCATCGAAGATATTGGTGGCGACGGCAGCCCACTGCACGAGGAAGGTGTCGATCGGATCCCAGCTGCCGGGGTCCTGCGGGCTGGAAATGGTCATCTTGCCGGCGGCGAACGCCGGTGCAGCGGTGAAGGCCGTGGCGGCCATGGCAAGCGCGACGAACGTTGTCGTCATCCCCTTCTTGATTATTGTCATCTACCTGTTCCTCTTCAGATGGTTGCGGTTCTGGTTGTTATTCAGGCGCTCTTCGCGATGAAGTGGCCCGGATTGATTTCCTCATGGGCGAGAACGGCTCGCTCGTCGCCGACACGGCGCACGGGATTGGGAATCTCGCCCTCGAGCATGGGGATGCGGCGCTCGATGGTCGGATCGGCAACCGGCACGGCCGAAAGCAGGCGGCGGGTATAATCATGCATCGGTGTTTCGAAGACCTGCCGGCGGCTACCCATTTCCATGATCTGGCCGAGATAAAGCACGGCGACGCGATGGCTCATCTTTTCCACGACAGCCATGTCATGGCTGATGAAGAGATAAGCGAGGCCACGCTCGGCCTGCAAATCCATGAACAGATTGATGATCTGCGCCTGAATGGAGACATCGAGCGCCGACAGAGCCTCATCGGCGATGATGAGCTTCGGATCGGAGGCAAGCGCGCGGGCAATGCAGACGCGCTGGCGCTGGCCGCCGGAAAACTCGTGCGGATAACGCGCGGCATGTTCGGAGCCGAGGCCCACACGCTCCAGCAATTCATCCACCCGCCGCTTTACGGCCTTCTGATCATTGATCAAACCATGGGTGTTGATTGGCTCGGCAATCGAGAACCCGACCGTCTTGCGCGGATCGAGCGAGGCGAAGGGATCCTGGAAAATATATTGCACTTCCTGGCGCATGCGGAACCGCTCTGCCGCCGACATCTGCGAATAGCTGCGGCCATTAAAGGCAATCTCACCTGATACGGCCGTTTGCAGCTGCTGGATGGTGCGGCCGATGGTGGATTTGCCCGACCCGGATTCGCCCACCAGCGCCAGCGTCTCGCCGGCATGAATGTCGAAGCTCACCTTCTGCACCGCGCTGCAACGGTGCGTCGCCTTGCCGAACAGGTTCTTGCGGATATCGAAGCGCACGAACAGGTCCTTCACCGACAATAGCGGCTTGGCGTCATATTTCGCGGTGTTTTGCACACGCTCTTCGCCGACCACGACTGGCTGGCCATCCTGCAACACGGTGAGCGGCAGGCGCTTGGGAAACTCTTCACCTTCCATGCTGCCGAGGCGCGGCACGGCGGAAAGCAGGGCACGTGTGTAAGGGTGCTGCGGGTTGGCGAAGATATCCTTCACGGGACCTTCCTCGACCTTCTTGCCCTTCCACATGACAACGACGTCATCGGCCATTTCCGCCACCACGCCCATATCATGGGTGATGAAGACCATGCCCATGCCGAGCTTCTTCTGAAGATCGCGCATGATGTTGAGGATCTGCGCCTGAATGGTGACATCCAGCGCCGTCGTCGGCTCGTCGGCGATCAGAAGCTTCGGCCGGCAGGCGAGCGCCATGGCGATCATCACCCGCTGGCGCATACCGCCGGAAAGCTGGTGAGGATAACGCTTCAGAAGCTCGGCCGCATCGGGCAGGCGCACCATTTCGAGCAGCTCGCGGGCTTGCGCCATGGCAGCCGTCTTGCCGAGCTTCTCATGCAAAACAAGCACTTCGCAGATCTGGTCGCCGATGGTGAAGACGGGATTGAGCGAGGTCATCGGCTCCTGGAAAATCATGGCGATCTCCTTGCCGCGGATCGAGCGCATCTCTTTCTGCGAAGCCTTCAGCAAGTCCTTGCCTTCAAACAGGATTTTGCCGGTGGGGTAGGTCGCACCCATCATATCCGCAAGGCGCATGGTGGAGAGCGAGGTGACCGATTTTCCCGATCCGGATTCACCGACGATCGCAACCGTGCGGCCGGGCTCGACGCGGAAGGAAATATCGTCCACGACGCGGCTGTTACCAAACTCGACGCTCAGGCCTTCGACGGACAGGAGGGCGTTTGCGTTTGCGGCAGTCATATCATCGTCTCCGGCATGGTCTGCGCGGCAATTCTGGCGCAGTCATCTGAAATGGAAAGGGGGAAAAGGTCACGGGCAGGCATGCGCCGGGCGGTGCCATGCGGACAGGACGGGAATGTCACGAGGGACTGCATGTTTCAGGCCGCTTTGCCAGCGGAAAGCGCCTTGCCCGGCGTCCGACAATACAAAACCCGCGGTGCCGCCGAAGCACCGCTGGCAACCTCGCAGCTACCATCAGGACAATTTGCGTCGGCCGCAGATTCGACGATGCGCATGAAACTTTATTCCCCACCCTTGTTTTGCCGAAAAAGCTAACAAAACAGAACAATCATGTCCAGAGTGTTGAACAATTTTTGTGTACTGCTCTACAAATGCGCAAGTGCATTTTTATTGAGCGCGGGTGTGCCTGAATGTGCGGGGCGCGTACCGCGCTTCTTCAGGGTTTATTGTCGGGAAGACTGTTGCCGGTCGGCGAGTGTCGAAGATAGGTGATGGCTCCGATATGGTCGCCGTCATCCTCGGGCTTGACCCGAGGATCCATAACCCGTTGAAGTCGATGGATCCTCGGGTCAAGCCCGAGGATGACGGCGGAAGGAGAGGATGACGGCGGAAGGATAAGCGGGCAAATTTTATCGCGATGTCGCAATGGAAGACGATTGTATCGTTGCCCGTGTCACAGGCGGATAAACAATAATTCAACAAGGATACCGAACATGACGAATAGAACGGGCGCGGTCAGATTATCCGGCTTCCTGCGTTGCGCATCGGTGGAGGATATCCAGCTTGTGGAAACCCATCTTCCCGACCATATTCGCCTGACCAGAGCGGAACCCGGTTGCATTTCTTTCGAGGTGTCCCAGACCCACGATCCGCTGGTCTGGCGGGTGGAGGAGCTTTTTGCCGATCGTCCTGCCTTTGATTTTCATCAGCAGCGGACACGGGCATCTGTCTGGTTCACAGCGACCTCCGCCATTCCACGCGATTATGAAATAACGACCTTGGCTTGAACGAAAACGGGCCGCAGCGGCATTTATGCCGGCTGCGGCCCGATCGGATTTCGCTGCCGGGGCTTAGTCCTTCGGCATGCCAACCGGCGGTGCAAGGCGTCGTTGCGCGGCGATGCGGAAGGGGGCGTTCATGGCGCCATAACCGCCGTAAGCGCCACGCCTTTCGATGATCTCGAAAAAGAAACCCTCACCGAAGGTGCGGCTGTAGATCTGGAAATATTCGCCATTGTCATCGCGGTCATAAAGAATGCTCGCAGCCCTCAGCGCATCGGAAAATTCCGGCTCCAGCCCGAATCGGGCTTCCAGATCGTCGTAATAATTGCGCGAAATCGGCAGGGCCTGGAAGCCGCGCGCCTGCATCGCCCTGGCCGTGGCGAAAATATCGTCGGTGGCAAAGGCGATGTGCTGGATACTGGTGCCGAAACCTTCGGCCAGGAATTTGCCGGCGAAGGTCTTGCGGTTGTCGGCTCCGTTCATGGTGAGGCGGAAATGCGGTGAGGGCACGCTTTCAATCGCCTGGCTGCGCACCAGCCCGCCCGGATCGACCACATCCACCATCGGCGTGCGGCGGGAGGCAAACAGCGAGGTGTAGAACAGAAGCCAGGTCAGCATTTCATCATAATGCGTTGTTTGCGCGAGATGATCGATGCGCGTCAGTCCCGCATCACCCTGTGCTTTCGGGCTACCCGTGGAGACGAATTCCTTGTCCCAGATGGAGGCGAGCGCCGGTGAGGCATCGAGGAAATAGATGACGCCATTGCCCACGCCCTGAATGGCGGGAACGGCGACTTCACCCGTCTTGCGCGGTTCCGCGAAGGTTGGTGCGCCGAGCGCTTCGGCCCGCGCCAGCGCCGCTTTGGCATCATCGACCTTCAGTCCGAAGGCATAGGCATTGGTGCCGTGGATCGAATAGGAAGCACCGGCAAAACTGTCGCCGTCATCGCTGGTATTGATGACGATGCGGATATCGCCCTGCGTATAAAGATCGACCGTGCGATTGCGGTGGTGCGCCGATTTTTCAAAACCAAGCGTGGCGAGCAGCGCTTCCAGATTGGCCTTTTCCTCCGGTGCCGTGGTGAATTCGACGAATTCCACGCCCTGCGTCTCAACCCGTTCCGGCATGGCGGGCACGTCGATGCGGATATCGGGTTCAAGACGCCGCACCTGGTCCATGAGGTTGATCAGCGAACGGTGGCCATCTTCGGCCAGCAGCCGGGCCGAGCCGCCGCGGAACTGGTCGTTGAAGATTTCCAAGGACAGCGGCCCGCTATAGCCGGTCGCGGCCACGGCGCGCATGAAATCCACGACAGGCAGATCGCCTTCGCCCGGCATGTTGCGGAAGTGGCGGCTCCAGTAGAGCAGGTCCATGTCGATCAGCGGCGCATCGGCCAGCTGCACGATGAAGATCTTGTCGCCGGGAATGGAGCGGATCGAATTGGGATCGATCTTGCGCGACAGCGTGTGGAAACTGTCGAGGATGATGCCGACATTGGCGTGATCGGCACGGCGCACCACCTCCCAGGCATCACGGTGATCGCTGATATGGCGGCCCCAGGCCAGCGCCTCGTAACCGACGCGCACGCCGTGTTTTGCGGCGAGTTCACCAAGCTGATGGAAATCGGCCGCCGCGCGGTCGATGCCGCCGAGCGAGACCGGCGAGACATTGGAACAGATCAGCATCAGATCGGTGCCGAGTTCGCCCATGATGTCGAATTTGCGCTGGGCGCGCTCAAAGGCGCGGGTCCGGTGCGGTTCCGGCATGCCCTCGAAATCGCGGAACGGCTGAAAGAGGGTGATATCGAGACCATGATCGGCGGCCAGCGCCTTCACCTCGCGCGGGGAGGCGTCGTAGGTCAGGAAATCATTCTCGAAAATCTCCACGCCGGAAAAGCCGGCCTTGGCGATGGCCGCCAGCTTTTCGGGGAACTCGCCGCTGATCGACACGGTTGCAATGGATGTGCGCATTGGCATGCCGTGTCTTCCTGTGTCATAGCTCGCCATATTGCCTTCCTTTTCAGCCTTATGTACTAATTGGTTAATAAGCAGGGCGTGACCTCAAGGCCGCCGCCGCATCGATGGAATGGATGATGACCAAAAGCGCGACTTCGAACGCAACCCGAGAAAGCCGGCAGGCGAAGCGCGATCCGGAAGGGGTTCGCCGCGACATTCTTTCCGTCGCCATGGAGGAGTTTTCGCAGAACGGCCTCTCCGGCGCGCGCATCGATGAGATCGCGGCGCGCACGCGCACGTCCAAGCGCATGATCTATTATTATTTCGGCGACAAGGAAGGCCTCTACAAGCGCGTGCTGGAGGAGGCCTATGCGCAGGTGCGCGGTGGTGAAGGCAACCTTGAGCTGGATGATCTGGAGCCGGTTGCCGCACTCGAGAAACTCTGTCGGTTCACCTTCGAGCATCATCGCCGCAACCCCGCTTTCGTCCGCATGGTCATGACGGAAAATATTCACCACGGCAGGCATATCCGGGTTTCGGAAGCGATCCGCAACGTCAACCGGCCGGCCATCGAGATCATGCGCCGAATATTGAAGCGCGGGCAGGATGCCGGCCTGTTCCGGCCCGGGCTGGACGCTCTTGAACTGCATTGGCAGATCAGCGCACTGTCTTTTTACAACGTCTCGAACACGGAAACTTTTTCGTTCAATTTTGGCGATACGCTTTTCAGTGAGGCAGGCCAGGAAGCGCTGTCCGCGCATGTAGCGGAGATGTTGCTGCGCTATGTGCTGAAGCCCGAGCATATTACGCGGATCGGGAAAGACGGTTGATGAGGTGGCGTAGCGCCACCCCGTAACCTTCGATGCCGAGACCGGCAATCACGCCTTCGGCACGGGTCGACACATAGGAATGGTGCCGGAAGACCTCGCGTTTGTGGATGTTGGAGATATGGACCTCGATGACCGGTGCCTCGAAGGCGTTCAGCGCATCGAGGATCGCCACCGAGGTGTGGGTGAAGGCGCCGGGATTGATGACAATGCCCGCGGACTTGCCGCGGGCTTCGTGGATCCAGTCGATCAGCTCATATTCCCGGTTGCTCTGGGCAAAAAACAGCTCGTGGCCGGCGGCTTCGGCAATTGCACGGCAATCGGCCTCGACATCGGTGAGCGTCTCGTAGCCGTAGATTTCCGGCTGGCGCTGGCCGAGCAAATTGAGGTTCGGACCGTTCAGGATCGTAAAAAGGCTCATGCCACGCCCTCCGCCATGCAAAGTTCGGTAAAATGCGCCGTCATGCGCTTCGCATCCGGCTCGCGGCCGCAGAAGAGGCGGAATGCGCCGACGGCCTGAAACACGGTCATGCCGCCGCCGGGCAGGGTTTGGCACCCTTTGCGGGCCGCGGTCGCCAGAAGCTCGGTCACCAGCGGCATATAGACGATATCGGCCACCCAGTGCTGCTTTTCGATGAGATCGGCCGCAACCGGCATGCCGGGATGGGCGGGCATGCCCATCGGCGTGGCATGGATCAGACCATCGGCAAAGGGCAGCGAGTCGGCCGGGTCCTTGACCGCGACGGCGCGGCCTTCGCCAAAACGGGCATTGAGCTCGTCGGCGAGACGTTCGGCTCTTGGAAAATCCCGATCGAAGATATCGAGCCTGATAATATCGAGCTTCAACGCGGCATGGGCCACCGCAACGCCGGCCCCACCCGCGCCGACCAGAAGCGCCCGCTCGCGCTTCGCATCCGGCAGGCCGCGCACGAAGCTTTCGTAAAAGCCGTACCAGTCGGTATTGTGGCCGACGCGGCGGCCATCCCGGAAGACAACGGTGTTGACCGCGCCCAGCATGCGGGCATCGTCGGAGAGTTCATGCAGATGCGGAATAACGGCCTGCTTGAAGGGATGGGTGATGTTCGTGCCGGCAAAACCGCGTGTCTCCAGCTCGTCGAGAAGAGCGGGAAGGGCGCTCTGCGGCAGTTTGCGGGCGGTGACATCCACAAGCTCGTAGGAATAGTCGAGGCCATGGGCCGCGCCCTCGCGCATGTGCAGCGCGGGCGATTTGGAAAGCTGGATGTCGGCGCCTATCAGGCCGACCTTGTAGGAGGTTTTTTCTGTCATGATCACATGTCGTTCGTCGGTTCGGGGCAGGCATGGCCTCCCAATCGGGTTGCTGGCGAGGTGCTGAAACCTCTCCGTCGTCATCCTCGGGCCTGACCCGAGGATCTGTCATCCGCTGAAATTCATGGATCCTCGGGGCAAGCCCGAGGATGACGTCGCGTATGCCGGGAAGTCGCCCAAGTCCGAGGACTGAGGGCGAGCCTCAGTGGTGGGCGAGAATTTCGCCGAGGAACGTGCGCGTGCGCTGGTGCTTGGGGTCGCGGAAGAACTCGTCCGGCGGGCCTTCCTCGATGATCTCGCCTTCTGACATGAAGACCACGCGGTCGGCCACCTGCCGGGCGAAACCCATTTCATGGGTCACGCAGATCATCGTCATGCCGTCGCGGGCAAGGCCGATCATGGTGTCGAGCACTTCTTTCACCATTTCCGGGTCGAGCGCCGAGGTCGGCTCGTCGAACAGCATGGCCTTCGGTTCCATGCACAGTGCCCGGGCAATCGCCGCACGCTGCTGCTGGCCGCCGGAAAGCTGTGCCGGGTACTTGTCGGCCTGGTTGAGAATGCGCACGCGCTCCAGATATTTGCGGGCCGTCGCCTCCGCATCGGCCTTGGAAAGACCCTTCACCCGCATGGGGGCGAGGGTGCAGTTTTCCATGATGGTCTTGTGCGGGAAGAGGTTGAAGCTCTGGAACACCATGCCCACTTCGCGGCGAACCGCATCGATGGCGCGGCTGGAATCCGACAGGGTGGTTCCCTCGACAGTGATCTTGCCCTCCTGGATTTCCTCCAGATGGTTGATACAGCGGATGAGGGTGGACTTTCCCGAACCGGACGGGCCGCAAAGAACGATCTTCTCGCCCTTGCGAACCGTCATGTTGACGCCTTTAAGCGCATGGAAGGCTCCATACCACTTTCCAACCCCTTCAAGGGCGATCAGCGGAGCCTGTGCGGCGGAGGATTGCGACATGGAACTTTCCTTCATGCTTTGCAGCGGCGTTTAGTTGATGGTGTAGGGAATGTCGGGAAGCGAGGCCGGGAAGTCCGGAACCGGGCGCTTCATCCATTTGGCATAGACTTTTGCGAGGTCGCCATTGGCCTTGGCCTTGTCGAGCCAGGCGTTGAGCGCCTCGTTCCAGTCCTTTTCACCCGGGCGCGTGGCGGCGCTGTTATAGAGGGTGACGAGGTCGAACTTCACCTCGTAATCCTTGCCGCCGGCCGCCGCGAGACGGTCTCCATAAAACTGGTTGCCGCCGATCGCCTCGATCTGGCCCGACAGGATCGCCTGGATCGTGGCGGCGTCATCATCGAAACGCAGGATATTCGCTTTTGTCCCCGCGCCGGCGGTCAAGGCCGTATCCATCGGGCTGGATTTCGGCGCGCCGACGGTCATTCCGGTCAGATCGTCGAAATTGGCGATCTTCTTGTCCTTGGTGGCATAAACCGACATGACGTTATGCGCGTAAGGCTGCGCATATTGTACGTTCTTGGCCCGTTCCGGCGTCATGCCCATCGACGCGAACAGGGCGTCGACCTTGCCGGTGCGCAGCGACGGAATGCGGTTGGCGACGGCAAGCGGCACGAATTCCACCTTCAGGCCGAGATAATCCGCAAAGCCCCTGGCCAGATCGGCATCGTAGCCTTCCTGCACGCCGGATGAATTGATGAAGCCCCAGGGCGCATTGTCACCCTGGATGCCGATCACGATCTTGCCGCTGGATTTTGCCTCTTCCAGCGTTCTGGCCTCTGCGCCTGCGGGCGAAAGGATTGGCAGCAAAGCTGCCAATCCGATTGCAAGGGCTGTGCGCCAAGTCGCGTTTTTCTTAAAGATTCCCATTGGTTACTCCTCCCAATCTCAGCCTCGTGCGATCCTTCACTTCACGGTGAAAGGAATATCCGGCAGGCTGTCCGGGAAAGCGGGAACTTCGCGCTTCATCCACTTGTCGTAGATCTTGGCGAGCTGGCCGTCGGACTTGATCTTGTCGAGGAAGGCGTTGACGGTTTCGTTCCAGTCCTTTTCACCCGGGCGGGTGCCGGCGCCGTTATAAAGCGTCGTCAGATCGAATTTCGGCTCGTATTTGCCTTCGGCGGCCTTGTTCAGACGGTCACCATAAAACTGGTTGCCGCCGACGACCTCGACCTGACCGGAGATGAGTGCCTGAATATTGGCGGCATCATCGTCGAAGCGCAGGATGTTTGCTTTCGAGCCGGCGCCTGCCGTGATCGAGGTGTCCATAGCGCTCGACTTCGGCACACCGACGGCAACGCCGGTCAGATCGTCATAGCCGGTAATCTTCTTGTCCTTGGGGCCATAAACGGAGAGCACGTTGCCGGCATAGGGCTTGGAGTATTGAATGGTCTTGGCGCGCTCGGCGGTCATGCCCATGGTCGCGAACAAGAGGTCGACCTTGCCGGTCAAAAGCGCCGGGATGCGGTTGGCCACGGCGAGCGGCACGAATTCCACCTTGACGCCGAGATAGTCGGCAAAGGCCTTGCCGATATCGGCATCGAGACCATCCTGCACGCCGCTGGAATTGACAAAGCCCCACGGCGAGTTGTCGCCCTGAATGCCGATGACGACCTTGCCCTTGGCCTTGGCTTCTTCCACCGTGCCGGCGAAAGCATCGACCGGTGCGACGAAGGGCAGGGCAACCGTTGCCGCGGCGAGCGCGAGCAGGGCGCGGCGTGAGAATTTCATGTTGGTGGTTTTCATCTTTTGCTCCTCCTTACAAAGCTGATGAGATGATTTTTGGTAATTAGCGGGACGCGGCCTGCAGCCGCTTTTCAACGCCGGCGCCCCACAGGGAAAGCGGCCAGCAGATCAGGAAATAGATGATGCCGACGATGGCGAAGACGGTGAGCGGACGAAACGTCTGGTTGGAGACGATCTGGCCGGCGCGTGACAGTTCGACGAAACCGACAATGGCCGCAAGCGAGGTGCCCTTGATGAGCTGCACGAGGAAACCGATGGTGGCCGGCAGCGAAATCTTGAAGGCCTGCGGCAGAACCACGTCCTTCATGCGCGAGACGTAGTGCAGGCCGAGCGCATTGGCGGCCTCCGTCTGCCCTTTCGGCACCGCCTGGATGCCGCCGCGCCAGATTTCACCGAGAAAGGCGCTGGCATGCAGGGTGAAGGCGATGGCGACCGCAATCCAGGCATCGACATTGAGGCCCGCAAGTGCCACGCCGTAATAAACCACGAAAAGCTGCATCAGGAGCGGCGTGCCCTGAAAGACGGCGATGTAAGCCGTGCTGGCACGCTGGATCGCCGGGCTGTCCGCGACGCGGGCAAGCGCCACGCAAAGGCCGAAGACACCGCCGCCGATAAAGCCGATGATGGTCAGGGCAAGGGTCCATTTGAGGCCTTGCATCAGGAAGAAGAGTTCGTTGGGACCGATGGATGCCATTGTCTTTTCCTCACTTGACCGGATAGCTGAAGGACGCGCGGGAGATGAGCGAGAAGACGCCCATCATCAGCGAGGAAATGACCAGATAAAGCAGGGTGATCGAGAAATAGACCTCGAAGGACCGGAACGTATCCGCCTCGATCTTCTGCGCCACCGAGGTGAGTTCGTAAGCCGCGATCGACGTACAGACCGAGGTGGTCAGCGTCAGCATGATGAACTGGCTGGTGAGCGAGGGATAAACTGCCCGCAGCGCCGGCTTTAAGATGATGTGGCGGAAGATCTGCGCGCGGTGCAGCCCGAGCGCCAGCCCCGCCTCCACCTGGCCCTTGGGAATGGAATCGACCCCGCCGCGAATGATTTCAATCGCATAGGCGCCGCCGTTCAAAGCCAGCGCGATGATGGCGGTGACCGTCGGGTTGAGCTTGATGCCGATCTGCGGCAGGGCGAAGAAGATGAAGAATATCTGCACCAGAAACGGCGTGTTGCGGATGGCTTCCACAAAACCGATGACGAGCCCGCGCAGCAGCTTGAAGCGCGAACGGCGGGCAACGACGCCCAGAACGCCGATGACGGTGGCGAGCGACATGCCGGCAATCGCCAGGCCGATTGTCGCAAGACAGGCCAAAAGCAGCTCGGGCAGACGCTCTATGACCGCCGAAAAATCGAGACTGTAAGACATTCTTCCTCCCAACCCGTTCGGGTCCGGACAGGCGTTTGGCCTTGTCCGCATCGCTCTGGAACCTTGCGGCGCCAAAGCCCTCCATTTTTATCCGTTCCCGCCGCCACAGGCTCTGAGCCTTCCTCGCCGGCATGGTGTTAATCGTAATGTTTGTACCAGTTAGTTCATTTTTGTGTCAAGCGCTATGTCGGGTTAAAAAACAGCTTTGACACTGTTTTTTCGCTCTCTGGATTTTTAGATAAAGTCTTTTTTATCAATGACTAATGCGAAGAAGTGCAAGCGCTTTCCACGCGTCGTCACATCGCCTCCGGCCTGCCGCCCGGCAGTGCCCGGAAACCCTGTCCGCACATAAAATCAACCGGACTTGCGGCTAGTTTTCGCCTGTGCCCAGCCTGTCTATCTGCGCCGCCAATCGCTCGGCGATCAGCAGCGCGGCACCCGTTGCCGTCACCATTTGCGGCAGCGACAGCCATTCCAGCATCCAGCCCGCGCCGGACCGCTCCTGTTCATGCACGAGCGACTGGTGCAGCGCGGAGATTTGCACGGCATTGAAGCGGGCGAGCGCCACCAGCGTTTCGGCATTGACCGGATTTTGCTTGTGCGGCATGGCCGAAGAACCGCCGCCGCCGGAGAGACGGATTTCCGTACCGAGCTCGGCCATCAGCGCGATATCCTGCCCGAACTTGCCGAACGCGCCGGTGATGAGCGAGAGCAGATTGGCGAATTCGGCAATGCCGTCGCGCTGGCTCTGCCATTGCGGCCTGTCGGCAAGGCCGAGCCGCTTGGCGAGATCGGCGCGTACGGCCCCGGCATTGTCGCCGAGCTTTTCCAGCGTGCCGGCTGCGCCGCCGAATTGCAGGGCAAAACCGTTCTGCGCGAAGGTTTCGAGCCTGAGCAGGTGGCGCTCAAGCGGCGCGATCCAGCTTGGCGCGCGGTCGGCCACCGTGATGCCGATGGCGGCCTGCATGCGGGTATAACCGGTGAGCGCGTTGTGGCCATCGCGGGAAGCGAGGTCGCCCAGGGTGTCGATGAGATGGCCGAGCCGTGCGGCGATGATCTCCGCCGCAGCCTTCAGCCGGAGCATCAGGCTGGTATCGATGACATCCTGGCTGGTGGCGCCGAAATGCACCTTTTCCGCCGCCTTGCCGGCGACGGCTGCCCGCATCTGCCGCACGAGTTCAGGCACCACCACGCCATCTTTCGCGACGCCATGGCGAAGGGAGGTCATATCGGCGGCAAAGTCCGAAAGCCCTGAGACGATCGCCTCCGCCACATCCTCGGAGATGATGCCAGTCCCCACTTGCGCCTGTGCGAGCGCCGTCTCGAAGCGGATCATGGCGTCGATATCCGCTTTTGCCGAAAACAGCTCGACGATCTCGCTATCGCCGAAAAGGCCTGAGAGAAACGGATGCTCGAAGGGGGAAAGGCTCATTTCACTTGTCCGTTGGGCTCAGATATCGAAAAATACGGTTTCGCCTTCGCCCTGAAGGCGGATATCGAAACGATAGACGTTGCCTTCCTCCTTTTTGGCGACAAGCGTGGCGATGCGGCTTTTCTGCTCGATGCGGGCAAGAACCGGGTCGGCCGTATTGGCCTCCTGTTCCTCCGGGAAATACATGCGGGTCTGCAGGCCGATATTGATGCCGCGCGCGACGATCCAGAAGGTGATGTGCGGCGCCATCGGCCGGCCATCGCGGAACGGCACCGTGCCGGGCTTGATGGTCTCGAAGACGAATTCGCCGGTATCCATGTCACCCGGCGAGCGGCCCCAGCCGATAAAGTTCGGGTCGGCCTTGCCGCGGGTTTCGCTCGGGCTGTTGTAATAACCGTCGGTATCCGCCTGCCAGATTTCGATCAGCGCGTCCTTCAGGGCCATGCCGGCACCGTCATAAACCGTGCCGCGCACGCTGATGCGTTCGCCACGGGCCTTGTCGTTATAAAGCGGACCGGAACCGAGATCCTTTTCGAACACACCTTCGATGCCGACGAAATTCGGTGTGCAGCCGATATGCACATAGGGGCCTGCCGTCTGCGAGGCGGTTTCCTTGAAATAGTTGAGCGGCTGAACCATGGTCAGTTGCCCTCCATGCGGTTTTCGAAAAGGGTCGAGCGGCGGCCGCGCAGGACGATATCGAACTTATAGGCCAGCATGTCCATCGGCAGCGTCGCATTCATGTCGAGCGGCGCGATCAGTCTTCTGATCGCATCCTCGTCCGGAATGGTCTTGACGATCGGACATTTCCAGATCAGCGGGTCGCCTTCGAAATACATCTGGGTGATCAGCCGCTGGGCAAAGCCGTGGCCGAAGACCGAGAAATGGATATGGGCCGGCCGCCAGTCATTGACGCCGTTCGGCCAGGGGTAAGCGCCGGGCTGGATGGTCTTGAACCAGTAATAGCCGTTCTCATCCGTAATCGTGCGGCCGACGCCGCCGAAATTCGGATCGATGGCGGCAAGGTAGCTTTCCTTCTTGTGGCGGTAGCGGCCGCCGGCATTGGCCTGCCAGAACTCCACCAGCGCGCCATCCACACCGCGGCCGCGCTCGTCCAGCACCCGGCCGTGCACCAGAAGGCGCGGGCCGATGGGCATTTCGCCGGGGCGGGCATAGTTGAGGATGAGGTCGTTATCCAGCGGGTTCAGCATGCCATGGCCGAAGACGGGGCCGGTGATCTCGCTTTTTGTGCCTTCCAGCGAAATCAGCGCGCGTTGCGGCGAACGCAGGATCGAGGTCTTGTAGCCGGGCGCATAGGCCAGCGGATGGATATCGCGGTTGCGCGCGAAGAACGGCCCGGTTTCAGGCGGCTGGTTGCTCATTTCGTCTCCTCCCCATCGCCAGAATTATCGAGTGAACTATCGGCCTTCATGCTGGCCAGGGCAAGCTTGGCGATCTTGAAAGCGTGGTTGGCGGCGGGTACGCCGGCATAGATCGCCACATGCAGCAGCGCCTCGCGAATATCGGCTTCGGTGGCGCCGGTATTGACGGTGGCGCGCACATGCATGGCCAGTTCCTCATCCTGACCGAGTGCTGCGAGCAGGGCGATGGTGACCATCGAGCGCTCGCGCTTCGTCCAGTGATTGCCGGACCACACCGTGCCCCAGGCGGCCTCGGTGATGAGCTGCTGGAAGGGCTGGTCGAAGCCGGACGTCATGGTCTGCGCCCGGTCGACATGGGCGTCGCCCAGCACCGAGCGGCGGGTCTTCATGCCCTGTTCGAAACGTTCGTTTTTGTCGATATGGTCCGCCATCGGTCAATGCTCCGGCAAGGTCTTGAGAAAAATCGAGGCTGCCTGCGCGTAGGCGAGCGGCTGTTCAAGGCAGGGGATGTGGCCGCAGCCGGCAAGGGTGATGAAGCGGCTTGCGGGGATGATACCCGCCAGCGACTGCACCAGTTCCGGCGGGGTGGAGCCATCCTGATCACCCGCGACACAGAGCGCCGGCACGGCGATGCGTCCCGCCTCTTCGGTAAAATCCGCATCGCGGATGGCGGCACAGGTGCCGCTGTAACCCGCTTCCGGCTGTTGCGAGAGCATGTTGCGCGCGCCGGCATAGGCGGTATTCTCGGGCTGGCGGAAGGCGGGCGTGAACCAGCGCTCCATGACGGGATCTACCAGCGAGGCGAGGCCATCGGCGGCGATCTTGTCGATGCGGGCATTCCACATCTCGGCCGTGCCGATCCTGTGGGCGGTGTTGCTAAGCACCAAAGCGCGGACGAGATCGGGCCGCCGGGCATAAAGCCCCTGCGCAATCAGTCCCCCGACCGACAGGCCCCAGATCACGGCGCTTTTGACGCCGAGATGATCGAGTAACGCAATCAGGTCGCCGGCGTGATCGTCGATGGAATAGGGAGCGTGCCCGATATCGGAAAGGCCATGGCCGCGCTTGTCGTGCAGCACATAGGCATAGTCATCGCCCAGCGCCTCGATGACCGCATCCCAGATGCGGAAATCCGTGCCGAGCGAATTGATGAAGGCGATTACAGGTTTGCCGCTGTCCAATCCCTTGACGCGATAATGGATCACAGTCTCGCCGCAGCGCAGAAAATGCATGGCATGCTCCTCCTGCGAAGAATATTGCAAGCCGGTTCCGGTTAAGTAAAATGACATTATCGATGAAAATCATAACCACTGGATTATATGAGTGATGGTCGACCAGCGTATCAAGTTCCGCCACCTGCAGACTTTCGTGGAGGTGGCGCGGCAGAAAAGCGTCATCCGCGCCGCCGAAATCCTGCATGTCAGCCAGCCGGCGGTGACGAAGACCATCCGTGAACTGGAAGAGATTCTCGGCGTGTCATTGTTCGACCGGGAGGGGCGCGGCATTCGCATCAGCCGTTATGGCGAGGTGTTTCTGCGCCATGCCGGTGCGACTATGACGGCGCTGCGCCAGGCGGTCGATTCGGTCTCGCAGGAGGCGGCGCGCGCCGGTCCTCCCGTCCGGGTCGGCGCCCTGCCCACGGTTTCGGTGCGGATCATGCCGCAGGCGATGGCCGGTTTTCTGGCGGAAAAGACCGGCAGTCCGGTGAAGATCGTGACGGGCGAAAACGCCGTGCTTCTGGAGCAGCTGCGTGTCGGCGATCTCGATCTTGTCGTTGGGCGTCTCGCCGCGCCACAGAAAATGGCGGGTTTTTCTTTCGAGCATCTCTATTCGGAAAAGGTGCGCTTCGTGGTGCGCGCCGGCCACCCGCTGCTGTCACCCGGCCTTTCGGTGTTCGATCACCTGCATGAATATCCGGTGCTGATGCCGACGCGGCAATCCGTGATTGGCCCTGTCGTCGAGCAGTTCCTGATCGCCAACGGCGTGCCGGCCCTGCCGATTCGCATCGAAACAGTGTCGGATGCC
This sequence comes from Agrobacterium sp. NPDC090283, assembly GCF_044769685.1. NCBI lineage: Bacteria > Pseudomonadati > Pseudomonadota > Alphaproteobacteria > Hyphomicrobiales > Rhizobiaceae > Agrobacterium > Agrobacterium sp. NPDC090283. The sequence continues at coordinate 28,117 of NZ_JBIVYG010000031.1, forward strand.
TTCGGCCGCGCCTTCCTGCGCACCAGCGATGCGATCTGGATCATCTCGGAAGGTGTGGTGGCGGCGGATGTGGCTGACGGCATTCTGGCGATCCTGCCGGTTGAAACCGGCGACACCAGCGGTCCGGTGGGGCTGACGGTCCGCGCCGATACGCAGCCGTCCCTGCCGCTTTCGCTTCTGATGCAGGCTATTCGCGAGGCGGCGGGTGAGCTGTTGGATGGGAGGCCGGAGGCTGGTTCTTGAGATGAGGATGAGAGTGGGAAAAGTCAGAGAACCTCTCCTCCGTCATTCCGGCCTTGAGCCGGAATCCAGCCACGGCGCGTCTGCGCCGTGAAAAGAGTCTTTTGCGATCAAGGACTTGATCGCGCTGGACCCCGGATCAGGTCCGGGGTGACGGGTGTGGAAACGGTAGAGATAAAAGCCGCGTGTCTGGGGCAGCCCCTAATAGGGAAGCCCGACATAATTCTCCGCGAGCGCCGTGGAAGCGGCGCGCGATTGCACGAGGTAATCCAGCTCCGCTTCCTGAATGCGCTGGCCGAAATCTCCCGTATCGGGAAAACGATGCATCATCGTCGTCATCCACCACGAGAAGCGGACGGCCTTCCAGACGCGGGAAAGCGCCTTCTGCGAATAGGCATCGATGCCGGCTTCAGATTTTTCGCGATAAAACTCGATCAGCGCTTCGCTCAGATAATGAACGTCGCTGGCGGCAAGGTTCAGGCCCTTGGCGCCTGTCGGTGGCACGATATGGGCGGCGTCGCCCGCGAGAAACAGCCGTCCGAACCGCATCGGCTCACTGACGAAGGACCGGAGCGGCGCGATGGATTTTTCAAAGGACGGGCCGGTCACCATTTCATCCGCATGGTTTTCCGGCAGGCGGCGGCGGATTTCATCCCAGAAGCGCTCGTCGCTCCAGTCCCCCGGCCGGTCATCCAGTGAACATTGTATATAATACCGGCTGCGTGTGTGCGAGCGCATGGAACAGAGGGCAAAACCGCGCGGATGGTTGACATAGATGAGTTCGTGGTTGACCGGCGGCACATCTGCGAGAATGCCGAGCCAGCCGAAGGGATAGACCTTCTCGAATTCCTTGATTGCGCCTTCCGGCACGGATTTGCGGCTGACCCCGTGGAAACCATCGCAGCCGGCGATGAAATCGCAATCGATCCGGTGGTTTACGCCGTCTTTCTGATAGGTGACATAGGGGCTTGCGCCATCAAAATCATGCGGCTCGACATTGCCGGCGTCGTAGATGGTCACAAGGTTTGCCGCCTCGCGCACATCCATCAGATCATGGGTGACCTCGGTCTGGCCATAGACCATCACGCGTTTGCCGCCCGTCAGATCGAAGAGATCGATACGGTGGTCGCGGCCGTCGAAGGTCAGCGAAAAACCGTCATGCGGCAGGCCCTCGCGGTGCAGGCGCTTGTCCGCGCCAACCTTTTCCATCAGCTGCACGGTGCCTTCTTCCAGCACGCCGGCGCGAACACGGCCAAGGATGTAATCCTTGCTGACCCGGTCGAGAATGACGGTTTCGACACCGGCTCTCGCCAGAAGCTGGCCAAGCAGAAGCCCCGATGGGCCGGAGCCGATGATGACGACCTGTGTACGCATTGTTTCCTCCCGAACTTGTCTCCGGTCAAGAAATTGACCAAGGCGGGTCGCAAGCTCAATGGACTTTCCGGCCCGTAAATTGCACAATCCGACCATCGGACGGAGGAGTGGGGTGAGATGCGGGCGACTGCCAATGAAGGGCTATATGGCGAGGAAGCCTTGCAAGGCACCGATTTTCGCTTCCATTGCGAGACGCTTTTTTCACGAAGCAGCCTGCACCGCTTTGAAATCGGCCTGCACAGGCACTCCGCCTTTCTGCAAATCTTGTACATTTTTGGCGGCGAGGGTGATGCGTTGCTGGAGGGTCGCATCGAGCCGATCCGCCCGCCGGTCGCCATCATCGTGCCGCCGGGTTTTGAACATGGCTTCCGTTTTTCCCGCGATATTGGCGGGGTGATTGTCACAATGCTGCCGGGGTCGCTGCCGGCGTCGGTGCAGGCGCTTTTGCTGCGGAATTTCCAGCAGTCGGTGCTTCTGCCCTTGCGGGATTTTGCCGAGGGAGAATGTATGCGCAGTGCCTTTGAACGGATTTCCGCGGAATATGAGGCGCGCGAGATCGGTCGCGATGCGATGATCGAAGGCCAGCTTGCCACCGTGGTTGCGCTTCTTTCACGGGCGGCGCGACCGCTTCTGGAAACAAGCGGCGAGGGCCTTGCCGAGCAGCGCTTCGAACGGTTGCTGTCGCTGATTGCCCGCCATATCCGCGAGCCGCAAAAAGCCGGGTTTTACGCGAAGAAACTCGGCCTTTCAGAAACCCATCTCAACCGGCTCGTCCGTTCGGTTTCCGGCCTCAGCCTGCAGCGGCTGATCGCTCGGCGGCAGATCGAGATCGCCCAGCAGGAGCTGATCTTCACGGTTTCCAGCGTGCAGATGATCGCCGAAGGGTTGGGTTTTGCCGATCCGGCCTATTTCAACCGCTTCTTCAGGCGTGAGACCGGCATGACGCCGCGTGCCTGGCGTCTCGCCGAACAGCGCAAAATGGGTGATATGGGCGGGCGGCTCACACCGTCTCAGTCTCAGACCAGCATTCGCGCCAGTTCCCGCTGAACGGAAAGAAGCGCCGGCAGATAACGCTCCACCAGGTCCTCCATCGTGGCGACCGAGGCTGCAAGCCCGACATTGAGCGCGGCGACCGTCTGGCCACGCACGCTTTTCAGCGGCACGGCGATGGAGCGAAGACCGATTTCGACTTCCTGATCGATCAGCGCATAACCGCGATGAGCGGTCACTTCGATTTCGGCGAGCAGGGCGTCCATGTCGGTGATCGTCTTTTCCGTGCGGGCAACCAGCCGGGAGGCTTCGAGAATGTCGCGCTGCCGCTCGGGTGGCTGCGCGGAAAGAAGAACGCGGCCCATTGAGGTGCAATAGGCGGGCAGGCGCGAACCCGGCATCAGCGCAATGGACATGACCCGCTGTTGCGCGGCGCGGGCGACATAAACGATTTCGGTCTCGTCCAGAATCGAAACCGACGTGCTCTGGCCGATCTCTTCCGAAAGACGGTCGATGAGCGGCTGGACGATCTTCGGCAGCGGCATGGTGGCCAGACAGCCGGTGCCAAGCCGCAGCACTTTCGGCGTGACGGTGAAGAACTTGCCATCATAGGCGGCATAACCAAGCTCCGAAAGTGTCAGCAGACAGCGCCGCGTCGTGGCGCGGTCCAGTCCGGCGATCTCTGCCGCATCGGAAATGGACAATCGCGGGCGCTCGGCGCTGAAAGCCTCGATGACCCGCAACCCCTTGGCGAGACCGCCCATCATGTCTCTTTCGTTGACGGCCATGCCCAAGCTCCATTTGTGCGATATACGAACAAAAATCATATAACGCACAAAATTCTTGCCGTCGAGGCAATTTCGGCTTTACCTCATGGCCACGCAGCCTTGCCGGTCCATCCGCTTGGCTGGATGGAGGTTTTGAAAATGGACAAGACAATCAAGAGCGCCGAAGAGGCGCTTGCCGGTATCGGTGACGGTGCGACGATCATGATCGGCGGTTTCGGCGGCTCCGGCGCGCCGATCGAGCTGATCCATGCACTGATCGACAAAGGCCCGAAGAACTTGACGGTCATCAACAACAATGCCGGCAATGGCCGTATCGGCATCGCCGCGATGATCGATGCGGGCATGGTCAAAAAAATGATCTGCTCCTTCCCGCGCTCTTCCGATCCGCGCGCTTTTACAGACCGGTATCTGGCCGGCGAAATCGAGCTGGAGCTGGTGCCGCAGGGCACGCTTGCCGAGCGCATCCGCGCTGGCGGTGCGGGCATTCCGGCCTTCTACACCCCGACCGGTTTCGGCACGGAACTGGCGCAAGGCAAGGTCATCGCGGAATTTGACGGCCGCTCCTACGTGCAGGAACGCTGGCTGAAAGCCGATTTCGCCATCGTCAAGGCCGAGCTTGGCGATACCTATGGCAACCTCACCTACAACAAGGCGGGGCGCAATTTTAACCCGCTGATGTGCATGGCCGCAAAGACCACCATCGCGCAGGTCTCGAAGATCGTCGCCGCCGGCGAGATCGACCCGGAGCATGTCGTCACGCCAGGCATTTTTGTGAACGGCGTCGTGGAAATCCCAGATCCGCAACAGGAAGAAGTCCTCATTCGTGCGGGAGTAGCCTACGCATGACAAAGACCATCGACACCCGCGAAGACATCAAGCTTTCCAACGCCCAGATCGCGTGGCGCGCGGCGCAGGACATCGAAGACGGCGCTTACGTCAATCTCGGCATCGGCTTTCCGGAAATGGTGGCGCGTTACCAGCCGCCTGGCCGTCAGGCGATTTTCCATACCGAGAACGGTATCCTGAATTTCGGCGAGGCGCCGCCGGAAGGCGAAGAGGACTGGAACCTCATCAATGCCGGCAAGAAAGCCGTCACATTGAAACCCGGTGCCGCCTTTTTCCATCATGCCGACAGCTTCGCCATCGTGCGCGGCGGGCATCTCGATGTGGCGATCCTCGGCGCCTATCAGGTGGCGCAGAATGGCGATCTCGCCAATTGGCGCGTCGGCTCCAAGGGCGTGCCGGCCGTTGGCGGGGCCATGGATCTGGTGCATGGCGCAAAACAGGTCTTCGTCATCACCGAACATGTGACAAAGAACGGCGAACCGAAGCTTGTCGAGAAATGCGCTTTCCCGCTCACCGGCGTCGGCTGCATCACCCGCATCTATACCAGCCATGCTGTCATCGACGTTGTGGACGGCCGTTTCGTGCTGCGTGAAAAACTGCCGGCGATGACGTTTGAGGAATTGCAGGCCATGACCGGCGCGCCGCTCAGTGTGGATGGTGCGGTAACCGATCTCGTTGCACCGGAACTTTGAGGAAACACCGATGACCGAAGCCTATATCTGCGATTATATCCGCACACCCATCGGCCGCTTCGGCGGCGCGCTCTCCTCCGTGCGGGCCGACGATCTCGGCGCGGTGCCGCTGAAGGCGCTTGTCGAGCGCAACCCGTCCGTTGACTGGGAAGCCGTCGAGGATGTGATCTTCGGCTGCGCCAATCAGGCGGGCGAGGATAACCGAAACGTGGCGCGCATGTCGCTGCTGCTTGCCGGCCTTCCCGTCTCGGTGACGGGAACCACGATCAACCGGCTGTGCGGCTCGGGCATGGATGCCGTCATTGCCGCCGCCCGCGCCGTCAAATCCGGGGAGGCGGAACTGATGATCGCCGGCGGTGTCGAAAGCATGAGCCGCGCGCCCTTCGTTCTGCCCAAGGCCGAGAGCGCCTTCTCGCGCAATGCTGAAATCTATGACACCACCATCGGCTGGCGTTTCGTCAACCCGCTGATGAAGGCGCAATATGGTGTCGATTCCATGCCGGAAACGGGCGACAATGTCGCGGTTGACTATCAGGTCTCGCGGGAGGATCAGGACGCCTTTGCCGTGCGCAGCCAGCAGAAGGCGGCGGATGCGCAGGCCAATGGCCGTCTCGACAAGGAAATCGTTTCGGTGACGATTCCGCAGCGCAAGGGCGATCCGCTTGTTGTCTCCAGAGACGAACATCCGCGCGCGACCAGTCTCGAAGCGCTGGCGAAGTTGAAGCCGGTGAACAAGCGCGATGATGCGACGGTGACGGCGGGCAACGCGTCTGGTGTCAATGACGGCGCGGCGGCTCTCATTATCGCTTCGGCGGAAGCGGCGAAGAAATATGGCCTCACTCCCATTGCCCGCATCCTCGGCGGTGCCGCCGCCGGCGTGCCGCCGCGCGTCATGGGCATCGGCCCGGCCCCGGCTTCGGCCAAGCTCCTGGCACGGCTCGGGCTGAAGCAGGAACAGCTTGACGTGATCGAGCTGAACGAGGCCTTCGCCAGCCAGGGCCTTGCGACGCTTCGCCAGCTCGGCATTGCCGATGACGATGCGCGGGTGAATGCCAATGGCGGCGCGATCGCGCTCGGTCATCCGCTCGGCATGTCGGGAGCCCGCATTGCCGGCACGGCGGCGCTTGAACTTTCACTGACCGGCAAGCGGCTTGCGCTCGCCACCATGTGCATCGGTGTCGGGCAGGGTATTGCCGTGGTGCTGGAGCGGGTCTGACGGGACAAGCGGCTTCGGTATCGGGATACGGTGCGGATGCCGTCGTGAGGCGGTGCGGATGCTGCTGTAAAATGATGCGAATTTCGCTATAAAAGGGTATAAATACCGCTGCCGTAGTTTCATTCCGCGTGATTGGAACCATTCAGGCCACTCGGCAGACGATTTTCTCGCCTTGCCCCCAAATTCCCCCTCATTCCTGTGCTTGTCACAGGAATCCAGCCGACGCGCGTCTGCGCGGCGGATAAGGACTCCTTTCAGCCCAAGGACTTGGGCTGGCTGGCAACTGTATTGGTGGATATTATTCTCAGGATGTTTTGAATGTGGTTTTGTCCCTGAGAATGGCGTTTGCGATGACGAGCAGTTTGCGGG
>NZ_JBIVYG010000032.1:0-24258 GCF_044769685.1 Agrobacterium sp. NPDC090283
CGGGTTTCGACGCTCTTGCCGCGCAGCGAGGCAAACGCACGGGCGATGCGGCGGCGCGACGAATGCGGCATGATCACCTCATCGATGAAACCGCGCTCCGCCGCGACAAAAGGATTGGCGAAACGCTCCTCATATTCCTTCGTGCGCGCGGCGATCTTTTCGGGATCGGAAAGCTCGGAACGATAGAGGATTTCCGCCGCACCCTTCGCGCCCATCACGGCGATTTCCGCAGTCGGCCAGGCGTAGTTCACATCCGCGCCGATATGTTTGGACGCCATCACGTCATAAGCACCGCCATAGGCCTTGCGGGTAATCAGCGTCACCATCGGCACCGTCGCCTCCGAATAGGCGAACAGCAGCTTCGCACCATGCTTGATGACGCCGCCATATTCCTGCGCCGTGCCGGGCAGGAAACCCGGCACATCCACCAGCGTCAGCAGCGGAATGTTGAAGGCATCGCAAAAGCGCACGAAGCGGGCGGCCTTGCGCGAGGCGTCGATATCGAGGCAGCCGGCCAGCACCATCGGCTGGTTGGCGACAACCCCCACCGTCTGGCCTTCGAGACGAATGAAGCCGGTGATGATGTTTCTGGCAAAAGCCTCCTGCAACTCGAAGAAATCACCCTCGTCGGCCAGCGCGTGGATCAGTTCCTTCATGTCATAGGGCTTGTTGGAACTGTCGGGGATCAGCGTATCGAGCCGTGCCTCCAGCCGCGCCGGGTCATCGTGGAACGGGCGCACCGGCGGCTTTTCGCGGTTGTTGAGCGGCAGGAAATCGAACAGCAGCCGCACCTGTTCCAGCGTCTCGATGTCGTTTTCATAAGCACCGTCGGCGACGGAGGATTTTTTCGTATGGGTGGAGGCACCGCCAAGCTCTTCCGCCGTGACGATCTCGTTCGTCACCGTCTTCACCACATCCGGCCCGGTCACGAACATGTAGGAGGTGTCGCGTACCATGAAGATGAAATCGGTCATGGCGGGCGAATAGACCGCCCCACCGGCACAGGGACCCATGATGACCGATATCTGCGGCACGACGCCGGAGGCGATGACATTACGCTTGAACACATCGGCATAACCGCCAAGCGAGGCCACGCCTTCCTGAATGCGCGCGCCGCCAGAATCGTTCAGCCCGATCACCGGCGCGCCGTTGCGCACCGCCATATCCATGATCTTGCAGATCTTCTGGGCATGGGTTTCCGAGAGCGAACCGCCAAGCACCGTGAAATCTTGCGAAAACACATAGACCTGCCGGCCATTGATGGTGCCCCAGCCGGTGACGACACCGTCGCCCGCCACCTTCTGCTCCGCCATGCCGAAATCCACCGCCCGGTGGGTGACGTACATGTCGTATTCCTCGAAGGAGCCTTCATCCAAAAGCACGTCGATGCGCTCGCGCGCCGTCAGCTTGCCCTTGCCATGCTGCGCCTCGATGCGCTTGACGCCGCCGCCGAGGCGCGCCTGCGCCTGCCTTGCTATCAATGGTTCGGTCATCCGTGCCGTCACCTTCTTGTTGGACGAAAAAACCGCGCGTTGAAACGGCCCGCTCCCGCAGGCCAAACGGCGGCTCGATGGGTTGGCGATATCAGGTCGCACGTGCGAGGATTCGCCTTGCCCGTTCGGCGACCGGTGCGTCAATCATCGCCCCGTCGAGCTTCACGGCCGCACCGGCAGCGTCCGCCTCGGCGGACAGGACTTTCCTAGCCCAGGCGACCTCCTCCGCCGAAGGCCGAAATGCCGTTCGGATCGCTTCGATCTGGCTTGGATGAATGGCAAGTTTTCCGCCGAAGCCGAGGGCTGCCGCATGGTCGCAATCGGCCGCCAAGGCCCCGGCATCGGAGATCGCGACTGTTACGCCATCGAGCGGGGCGGGCAACCGGGCCGCCCGCGCGTGCAGGACCAGGGCCGAGCGGGCAAGGAGAAGACTGTCGCGTTGATGCCGCGCTCCGATATCGAGCGCAAAATCGATCGAGCCGAAAGCCATCTGCGCGAGATTGGACGCCTGTCCAAGCTGCGGCAGGCCATTGACGCCGACCGCCGTCTCGATCAGGCCGATCACCGGCAAGGCCTCGCCTGAACGCTCGGCGACATCCCGCAAATCGTCTTCCGTTTCGGTTTTGGGAAGCACGATGCCCGCCACCGCCATGCGCGCAATGGCGTCGAGATCATCGACGAACCATTGCGTATTCGACGCATTGGTCCGCACATAGACCGGCACCGGCAGGGTCGCCAGATCGAAAGCTGCGAGACGGGCGCGAGCCTCCTCCTTCTCGGCCGCGGCAACGGCATCCTCCAGATCGATGATAATCGCATCCGCGCCGCTCTGCGCCGCCTTGAGAAAGCGTTCTGGACGGGTGGCGGGAACGAACAGCGGCGCCACGACAGGGGAAAAGCGCCTTACCATGTCGCTGTTCCCGTCATTGCCGTGACGTCATCGCCGGTCACCGTCGCAAGCTCGCTCCCGCCCGCATTTTTCCAGGCCCGCAGCCGCAGCGTCTGAGCGCCGCAGGCGGGGCTTTCCCCCCGGAAGCTGAATTTGCGCGGCATTCCTCCCCCAAGGGTCGCGGCAAAATTCAACAGCAGGGTCGCCTGAAGCGGTCCGTGGATGACGAGACCGGGATAGAACTCGACCGCGCGCGCATAGTGCTCATCGTAGTGAATGCGATGCCCGTTGAAGGTCAAGGCGGAGTATCGAAACAGCATGACCGTGTCGACCGGCACCTCGGCTTGCAGATCGGCATCGCCCCTTGCATTCGCCAGCGCTGCGGTCGCCGGCGCGGTTGCGGCCGCCCGGTAGACGATATCCTGCCGTTCGCGGATCGCGACGCCCCGATGCGTGGCATGTTCATGGTTGACAGTGACGAAGCACAGAACGCCGCTTCGCCCCTCCTTGCGCCTTATGTCGGCAATGCGCGACGTCCGCGTGACGATGTCGCCTTCGCGCAGCGGATCGAGGAACTCCAGTTCGCCGCCGGCCCACATTCGCCTTGGCAGAGGAACGGGAGGAAGGAAGCCGCCTTTCCGGGGATGACCGTCTTCGCCGAGCAGCGCAGCCGTCACGACCGGTGGAGAAAGGCACCAATGGATCCCGGCCGGCGCATGACCCGTATCCGCAAGATGAGGGTCGAAGGTCGCGCGATAGCGGTCCAGAAGCCGGCCCGTCACCTCTTCCGGCAGGCCCTTGTCCGTTCGGTCGATCCAGGCGGAAAAATCGGTTTGCTCCGTCATGCTTTCATCCCCTCCTGTTTGCCGATCACGGAAAAATGCCGCGACGGCGCTTGCCGTCGAGAACGCGTTCGACGCCGATGGTCATGGCCGCGATGCGGTTTGAAACGCCGTCGATCCGGGCGCGTTCCAGCACCTGGTTGAACGCGCGGTCGAGGATGATATTCGTTCGGCGCGTCACTTCCTCCTCTTCCCAGAACAGCCGCTGGAGACCCTGCACCCACTCGAAATAACTGACGATGACGCCGCCGGAGTTACACAGAATATCGGGAACGACGAAGATATCGCCCCGCTCGTCGAGAACGAGATCCGCCTCGGGGGTGGTGGGGCCGTTCGCGCCTTCCGCGAGGATCCGGCACTTCAGCCCGGCTGCAACCTCGGCATCGATGACACGCTCGACCGCAGCGGGAACGAGAACATCGCATGGCTGCGTCAGAAGTTGGGATGGATCGAAGGCGGCCTCGCTGCTCCAGCCCGCCAGAACGCCGTGTTTCGCGGCATGGGCGTCGATGGCGTCGAGATCGAGACCGCGCGGATCGTAATAACAGGCGGTATGGTCGCTGACCCCGAGAATGCGCAGGCCCATATCCTGCAAGGTGCGGGCTGAGTAAGAGCCGACATTGCCATAACCCTGAACGATGGCCGTTGCCCCGGATGGAGCGATGCCGAGATAATCCATGGCGCGGGCCGCAAGATGGGCGACACCGCGCCCGGTCGCCTCACGGCGTCCGACCGTGCCGCCGATGGCGACGGGTTTGCCGGTCACAACGCCCGGCACCGTCGCGCCCTGATACGACGAATAAGTATCCATGAACCAGGCCATGACCTGCTCGTTGGTTCCCATATCCGGAGCCGGAACATCCGTATCGGGGCCGACAAAGGGGATCATTTCCTGCATGTAGCGGCGCGAAAGACCTTCCAGCTCGCGCGGGGAAAGGCTGTAGGGATCGACTGCGATGCCGCCCTTCGCTCCACCATAAGGGAGACCGGCCAGCGCGCATTTCCAGCTCATCCAGATTGCCAGTGCGGCGATCTCTCCCAGATCGACATTCGCGGCATAACGCGTTCCGCCCTTGGTCGGGCCGAAGGTAAGGTGATGCTGGACGCGATAACCTTCAAAAACCGCAATGGTGCCATCATCGCGGCGAATGGGGCAAGCGACCGTGATCGCCCGCTTCGGCATCAATATCCGTGCCCGTTCATGGGTGGGAATGCCGATATGATCGGCGATGGTTTCGAACTGCTGCTCCGCCATCTTGAAGACAGCGCCGGAAAATGTACTCACAGGCGAACGCTCCTCTCGTCGCGAACTCGTCACAGTTTCGCAAGGTCTTCGATTAATTCGGCATCGGTCGGTGTCAGCCGGGTAAAAATTCGGCCCGGATGTTGTCCGTGTCGGTTCCGAGGCCCGGAACCGGGCCGGGGCGGAAGCCCGCATCGCGCCCTGCCGGTCTCGGAAGGGTGATCAGCGCGCCGTCAGCCAGGGCGACCTCGACGCGGCGAAGGGCCGGATGAGACCCCAGATCGCGAACCTCGGTATAACGGCCCCAGGCGATGCCGGCCTTGTCCAGCCGGGCGACCGCGTCGGCAACGTCGAGGGCACGGAAGGCGGGTTCAAGCTCACGATCGAGCGCGACGCGGTTCGAGACCCGCAGCGGGTTCGTGGCGAAATCGGCGTGCTCGGCCAGTTCCGGGCGATCCAGCACCTGCGCGCACAGTTTTTTCCACTCGGCATTTGTCTGTGTCGCGACGATCAATGTGCCGTCGGCGCAGGCAAACGGGCGGTAGGGATAGATGGAAGCGTGCGACAGGCCAAACCGGCCGGTTTCGCGCCCCGCATGTTCGTAATGCAGCAGCGGCACCGCCATCCAATCCGCCATGCCGTCGAACATCGCCACTTCGATCTGCCTGCCGCGGCCACTGCGCTCCCGTTCGATCAGCGCCTCGAGAATGGCCGCGTGCGCATTCATTCCCGTCGCGATATCCGCGGCCGAGACGCCGATTTTCGATGGCGCGTCGGGCGTGCCGGTCACGGCGCACAGCCCGCTTTCGGCCTGCACCAGCATGTCATAGGCGCGCATCGGCGCGCAGGCGGTATCCTGTCCGTAGCCGTTGATCGAGACCGCGATCAAACGCGGAAAACGTGCGGCGATGACCTCGGGCGTAAAGCCCATCCGCGCCAGCGCGCCGGGCACGAGGTTCTGGATGAGGACGTCGGCTTTTTCGAGAAGCACGGACAGAAGGTTCAGGTCGCGCTCGTCCTTCAGATCGAGAACGGCGCTTTCCTTGCCGCGATTGAGCCAGGCGAAATAGGCCGATGTGCCTTTGACGGCGTTATCGTAATTGCGGGCGGTTTCGCCGCCCGCGCGCTCGATCTTGATCACCCTGGCACCGGCATCCGCGAGCCTCACCGTGCAGAGCGGCGCGGCCACGGCCTGTTCGATGGCGATGACCAAAAGACCGGAGAGCGCGCCCTCAGACATTGCGCTGCTGTCCCGATCTTGCCAGAACGCCCGGCTTCAGACGCTCGTTCGGGCCGTAATCCTCGGCGGAATGGAAAAACAGGCGCGGCGTGGTTTCCAGCGTCTCAAGATGCGCGCGATAACCGTCGAGCTGCCTTTTGCGCCCCGCCTCGTCCTCGCGGCCGGGCATATAAGCGACATAGGGCGGCAGGACGTCGAAGCCGCTATAGCGGAAAAGGCCGTTATGGATCGGCCACAGCACGGTAAGAATGTCACCATCGATGCCATCGGGAGCATAGGTATCTGCCGAAGTGCCGGTCGTGGCGGCAACCATTGCCAGCTTTCCCTTGAACATGCCGGTGTCGTATTTGCGCCCGGCGAGATAGGCGAAACCGCGGGCAAAAACACGGTCCGCCCAGCCCTTGAGGATTGCCGGCATGCCGAACCACCAGACCGGGAACTGAAAGATCACCAGATCGGCATTGGCAAGCTTGGCCTGTTCGGCGGCGATATCCGCCGCGATCGTTCCGGTCTCCATCGCATGGGTCTGTTCACGGGCGATGCTGAGACGCGTCGGATCGGAGCGCTCCCCCAGAAAATCACCCTCGCCCGTCACCGGGTTCCAGCCCATGGCATAAAGATCGGAGACCACGACCGTGTGCCCCAGGGCGGAAAGCGTTTTGACCGCAAGGTCTTTCATCGCTCCGTTGAACGAGGTCGGTTCGGGATGGGCATAGACAATCAGAATATTCATGGTTGACCTCAATAGGAACGGGCAAGGCCCAGCACATGCTCGGCCAGATAGGACAGGATCAGGTTCGTCGAAATAGGCGCGACCTGATAGAGACGGGTCTCGCGGAATTTGCGTTCGACATCATATTCTTCGGCAAAACCGAAGCCGCCATGGGTCTGGATCGCGGCATTCGCGGCTTCAAAGCTGGCATCCGCCGCCAGCATCTTGGCCATGTTGGCCTCGGCTCCGGGATTGGCGCCGGCCTCGTAAAGACCGAGCGCTTCTCGCACCATCAACTCCGCCGCCCGCATATTGGCGTAAGCCTTGGCGATGGGGAACTGAATGCCCTGGTTTTGCCCGATGGGGCGGCCGAACACGCTGCGGTTCTTGGCGTAATCCACCGACTTTTCGATAAACCACTTCGCATCGCCGACACATTCGGACGCGATCAGAATGCGCTCGGCGTTCATGCCGGAGAGAATATAGCGGAAACCCCTGCCCTCTTCACCGATGAGATTGGCGACAGGTACCCGCAAATTGTCGAAAAACACTTCCGTGGTGGCATGGTTCATCATCGTCCTGATCGGGCGGATGGTGAGGCCGTTTCCGACCGCTTCGCGCATGTCGACCAGCAGCACAGACAGGCCCTCGGTCTTTTTCATCCCCTCCTTCAATGGCGTCGTTCGCGCCAGAAGCAGCATGAGATCGGAATATTCAGCGCGGCTGGTCCAGATTTTCTGGCCGTTGATGACAAAATGATCGCCGTCGCGTTTGGCGATGGTCTTGAGTGCGCCGGTATCGGTGCCGCTCGTCGGCTCCGTCACCCCGAAGGCCTGAAGGCGCAATTCGCCGCTCGCAATCTTCGGAAGGTATTTTTCCTTCTGTTCCGCAGAGCCATGGCGCAGCAGCGTTCCCATCGTATACATCTGTGCATGACAAGCGCCGCCATTACAGCCGGCGCGCTGCATTTCCTCCAGAATGGCAGCTGCTGCCGACAGCGGCAGGCCCGCACCGCCATATTCCTCGGGGATCAGCACGGACAACCAGCCAGCTTCCGTCAAGGCGTCGACAAATTCCTGCGGATAGGCCATTTCGCGGTCAAGCCGACGCCAGTACTCTCCTGGAAACTCGCCGCAAAGCTTTGCGACAGCTTCGCGAATTTCCGGATATGTTTCGACTGTCTGGCTCATCGAGGGTATCTCCCATTCATCTCACAAATATGCTTGCCAGAGATGAGGGATGCCGACAACGACAAGACAGCTAGATCAGCTATAAACTGATTGTATGGCTCATGCCGAAGGTCGGCTCGTGGAGCTTGACGGACTTAAACATTGGACGAGCGCGAAACCCGTGTTTTGGGTCCGCCACCCTCCGGCTTCGGCTCATCCGGGGGCAATTTTCCGGGCCAGACACCCTGCTCCACCATGCCGACGATATTTGACGCGATCGTTTGCCCGGCGAAGCGCGCCAGTCGGGGCACGGGACGGTCCGTCGGGTATGACATGATCAACCGCCGCATGGGAACCGGGTTCACGAGCGGTGCGGCGCAAAGCTGGCCCAGCGCGATATCGCGATGGATCGGCGCTTTGGGCAGGATGGTCGAGCCATGCCCGCCGCGAACCAGGGTCTTCAACGTGGAATAACTGTCCGCTTCGACGGGAACATGCAGTGAAAAACCCCGCTCATCGGCGCATTTGTCGAGGATGGCGCGAAGACCATGCCCGGCGCTCGGCAACAGCAGGCGCTCGCCCTCCAGATCGCCGAAATCGACGGGCACATCCAGAGAAAGGCCTGTCCCCGGTGGCCCAATGAGAAACAATACTTCCTCAAGCAGGGGCTGAACCCGGAGCGTTCGCGCCGATTTCGGATCGTAGAGGATTGCCGCATCGATTTCGCCACGATGCATCCAGTCGAGTAGATAGCCGGAATAGGCGCTGACAATGCGCAGGGTCGCCTCGGGATGCGCTTCACGAAATGCCGCGACCAGCGGTTCTGTCAGAATGTCTGCCGCAGTTGGCGGCATGCCTATCGACACATGACCGCGCAGCGGAGCATCGCCTTCCGCAACGGACGCCCGGATTTCTTCCAGCTCGCCCATGACACGCAGGGCATGTCGTAACACGTCCTGGCCCTGATCGGTCACGATCATTCCGCGCCCATGGCGGTCGAAAAGGCGCACGCCCAGCTCTTCTTCCAAAAGACGAATCTGGCGGCTCAATGCCGGTTGCGCAATATGCAGGCGGTCCGAAGCCTTGGAGAGGCTGCCGAGTTCCGCGACATGAATGAGGGTGCGTAGCTGAGATATTTCCATGCTATACAATACCGCTATATCTGATCATTAAAAAGGGTCGATGTGAACAAATTCCGGCAAGGCTATAGAAGAAGAAACAGCCATGCGAGGGAGAATTTGATGACTGTCGCAGCAGCGATTACCAAAAGCGGGGAAACGCGCGATCTGGCCGTGGACTGGCCGCTGGAACTCTATGATACGCTGAAGGCCGCCGGCATCAGCCACATGTCCTATGTTCCGGATGCGGGGCATTCCACATTGATCCGCCTCTTCAACGAAGACGCCGACATGACCGCCAATGTCCTGACCACGGAAGAGGAAGGCGTCGCGATTGCCACCGGCGCCTGGCTCGGCGGTCAGCGTTCGGTCATCCTGATGCAGTCGTCCGGCGTCGGAAACTGTATCAACATGCTTTCCCTTCCCGTGCAGACGCGCACGCCGCTGCTGATGCTCGTCACCATGCGCGGTGAATGGGCCGAGTTCAATCCCTGGCAGGTTCCGATGGGACAGGCGACGGAAGCTTCGCTTCGCGCGATCGGCGTCACGGTACTGCGGGCGGAAACGGGCGAGGATCTGATCGAGATCGCCAGCCAGGCCGCCGGTATGGCATTCGATGCGGATCAGCAGATCGCGGTCCTGATTGGGCAGCGCCTGCTTGGAAAGAAGAAGTGGTAAGAGACGATGACCAATAACACGATGGACCGCCGCGCAGCCGTAAACAAGCTTCTCGCCGCACGCGACGGCGCACTTGTCGTCACCGGCCTTGGCTCGCCGAGCTATGACGTACATGCCGCCGGCGATGTCGACGGCAATTATTACCTCTGGGGCGCCATGGGTGGCGCTGCCCTTACCGGTCTGGGTGTTGCCCAGGCCCAGCCGAATAAGCGCGTCATGGTGATTACCGGCGATGGCGAGCAGCTGATGGCCTTCGGCGCGCTCGCGACGATTTCGGTCGCCGCTCCCAAAAACCTCGATATCATCGTGCTCGACAACCAGCATTTCGGCGAAACCGGCATGCAGTCTAGCCATACCGGGCGGGGCATCGCTTTCGACCGGATCGCCGCCGCCTCTGGCTTTGCGGACACCGCCGAACTGCGCAGCCTCGAAGATGTGGATGCGCTGGTAGAGCGGCTGCGGACGCCCGCCTCGGGACCGCGCCTGTTCGTTCTCAAGATCAACGCCGAAAATCTGCCGCGCTCCTTGCCGCCGCGCGATGCAGTCTTCATCAAGAACCGTTTTCGCGCACATCTCGGGCTTACAACCTGCTGAATTCTGCCGGGAGAGCTTTTGACGGCTCTCCCGGTTTTCATTTTTGAGTGGTGCGGAGGAACAAATGGCGCTGGATCGCTTTCAGAATACCGTCGATGGCAAACGCGTGCCCGTGCGCGATACGTTTGAATCGCTCGATCCCTTCACGGGCAAGCCCTGGGCGCTCGTGCCCCTCGACGGTCCGATGGAAGTGGAGGCCGCAGTCTCGGCGGCCCGGAAAGCATTTCGTTCGCCGCAATGGGCTGGCCTGACCGCAACCGCGCGCGGCAAACTGCTTGTCCGGCTCGCCGATCTCATCGCCGAAAATGCCGAACGCCTCGCGGCTCTCGAAACCCGCGACAACGGCAAGCTGCTTGCGGAAATGACCGCCCAGCTTCGCTACATTCCTGAGTGGTTTCGCTACTTCGGCGGCCTCGCCGACAAGATCGAAGGCTCCGTCCTGCCCATCGACAAGGCCGGCATGTTCGCCTTCACCCGGCGCGAGCCTATCGGCGTTATCGCGGCAATCGTTCCATGGAACTCGCCGCTGATGCTTCTGACGTGGAAGCTCGCCCCGCTTCTGGCTGCCGGCAACACCGTCGTCATCAAACCCTCCGAGCACACATCGGTCTCCGCGCTTGAATTCGTAAAACTGTTCGAACAGGCGGGATTCCCGCCCGGCGTCGTTAATACCGTCACCGGAATGCCGCTTGAAGTGGGCGTGCCTCTGGTCAACCACCCCGATGTGGCGAAAATCGCCTTTACCGGCGGAGAGCCGGGTGGCATCGCGGTTTACCGCGCCGCCGCCGAGGGGCTGAAAACCGTAACGCTGGAACTGGGCGGCAAATCCGCCAATATCGTTTTCGCCGATGCGAATATCGGCAATGCGGTCAACGGCGCGATTTCCGGCATTTTCGCCGCATCCGGCCAGACCTGCATTGCCGGTTCGCGACTTCTGGTTCAGCGATCGGTCCACGATCAGGTCGTTGACGGCGTCGTCAAACTCGCCGCCACTGCCCGTATCGGCAACCCTTCGGATGCACAAACGCAGGTCGGACCCATCACAACGCAGGCGCAGCGCGCCCGGGTTCTGTCCTATCTCGATATTGCACGGGCGGAGGGAGCCGAGGCGGTTCTTGGCGGCAAGACCCCCGATGCGGCCGAATTGAAAGACGGCTGGTTCGTTGAGCCAACGATTTTCACCGGCGTGAACAACCAGATGCGGATCGCCCGCGAAGAGGTGTTCGGCCCGGTTCTGTCGATCATTCCGTTCGACGATGAGGAAGAAGCCTACGCCATTGCCAATGACAGCCCCTACGGGCTTGCGGCCGGTCTCTGGACGGCGGATATCGCCCGCGCCATTCGTGGCAGCGCAAACCTTGAGGCGGGCACGGTCTGGGTCAATTCCTATCGCGCGGTCAGCTATATGGCGCCGTTCGGTGGTTATAAACGCAGCGGGGTCGGCCGTGAAAGCGGTCAGGAGGCGATTGACGCCTATCTTCAAACGAAGACGGTGTGGATCGATACCGCCGGTCAGGTCGCCAACCCCTTCATCATTCGCTGAGGTCGAGATGGATAAAACCGATAAAGCCAGCGTCGTCATTGTCGGCGGTGCCATCATGGGAAGTTTCGCGGCATGGTTCCTGCGCCGCGAAGGCTTTACCGGCGATATCACCGTCGTCGAAAAGGATCCGACCTATCAATTCTGTTCGACCGCGCTGTCCGCAGCGTCGATCCGCACCCAGTTTGGTACGCCCGTCAACATCCACATGAGCCTGTTCGGAGTGGATTTCTTCCGCAACATCAAGGACATTTTCGGCCAAAGCGCGGACATAGGTTATGTCGAGAAGGGCTATCTGATCCTTGGAGGACCCGAGACCGTCGAAACCCGCCGCCTCGCGGTCGACATGCAGAAGGCCGAGGGCGCGGATGTGGTGGCGTTGTCGCCAGACGAGATCGCGGCGCGTTTTCCTTACATATCGGTCGAGGATATCGGCATCGGCACTTTCGGAGCGACGGGAGAGGGCTGGTTCGATGCCTGGTCGCTTCTGTCGCTGGTACGTGGCGCCGCCAAGGATCTTGGCGTGCGATACATCACCGGCAAAGTCACCGGCTTCGATATCGTTGCAAGCCGCGTGAGCGCCGTATTGCTGGAAAATGGCGATCGCCTGCCCTGTGACTGGTGCGTGATGGCGGCCGGCCCCGCATCCGGCGCGCTGACCTCGGCGCTTGGGCAGGCCCTGCCGGTCACACCGAAAAAGCGAACCGTTTTTTCGTTCCGCGCCCCGCTCAAGGCCGGCAATTTCCCGATGCTGTTCGATTCCTCCGGCATCTGGGTGCGCCCCGAAGGCGAGGGTTTCATTGGCGGCATTCAGCCGCCGGCCGATCAGGACCACGATGCGACCGATGATTTCGAACCGCATCACGACCTGATGGAGGAGGTCTTCTGGCCGGCGCTGGCGACCCGCGTGAATGCCATGGAAGAGCTTCGGCTTGAACGATCCTGGGCCGGCCATTACGAAATCAACGAACTGGACCATAACGGCGTTATCGGGCTGCATGACGAGATCGGCAATCTCGTATTCTCGACCGGTTTTTCCGGGCATGGCGTCATGCATGCCCCCGCCGCCGGCCGAGGCGTGGCCGAGTTGATCGCCCATGGCAATTATACCAGTCTCGATCTTACGCCGCTCGGCTATCATCGCATTCGAACGGGCAGCCCCCTGCCCGAGAGCATTATTTATTGAAGGAGAAGAACATGAGGTTTGAGGGCAAAGTGGTCGTTGTGACCGGTGCTGCGCGTGGTATCGGCCGGGCGACAGCGGTGCGTTTCCTTTCGGAAGGCGCCAATGTCGTGATCGCGGATGTCGACGCCGAGCGTCTCGATACGACGGTCAAGGAACTTGGCTCCGCCGGCAACCTCGCATCGGTCGTGGCCGATGTCAGCAGCAAGCAGCAGGTGGAACAACTCGTCGCCGCGGCCGTCGAAAAATTCGGCAAGCTCGACATCATGGTCAACAATGCCGGCATCTGCCCGATCGTGCCTTTTCTCGACGTGACCGAAGAGACCTATGACACGGTTCTGGCCATCAATCTGAAAGGCGCGTTTTTCGGCACGCAGGCGGCCGGCCGGCAGATGATCGCCCAGGGTCATGGCGGTGTGATCATCAACATGTCATCGATCAATTCCGGACTGGCCAACCCGAATGTCGCGCCTTACGCGATTTCGAAAGGCGGCATGAATCAGGTCACCGGCACCGGCGCTGTGGCCTTTGCGCCGCATGGTATCCGCGTCGTCGGCGTCGGACCCGGCACCATTATGAGCGAGATGGTCGCGGGCGATTTCGTCAATAGCGCCGGCCACAAGGCCATCATGATGCGCACCCCGATGGGACGCTATGGAGAGCCGGAAGAAATCGCCTCCGTCGTGGCGTTCCTCGCCAGCAACGATGCGTCCTTCATCACTGGAGAAACCATCTATCCCGACGGCGGACGCCGCGTCTTGAACTACGTCATGCCCAGCAAGGAGGACTAAACCCATGAACCAGATATTCGAAAAGCTCCACCACATCTGCCTCGTCGTCAACGATATCGACAAGACGCAGTCTTATTACGAGTCTATCGGCGTTGGTCCCTGGATCGCCTATCCGCCGCTGGCCGAATATGAAGAGCTGAACGTTCCGAACCCGGTCGCCTTCAACAAGATGCAATATCGCATCTGCAACCTGCCGAACTTTCAGCTTCAGCTTTGCCAGCCGAGCGAAGACCCCAGCCCCCAGCGGGAGTTCCTCAAAACGAAAGGCGAAGGCGTCTTTCATCTGGGCTTTGAGGTTGCCGATGCGGACGCAGCGCAGGCGGCATCGGGTATGCCGGTGAAGATGTCGGGCCGTAGGTCCAATCGAACCGGTTTCACCTATTACGATACGGCCGAAAACGGTGGCGTTACGCTCCTGACCAGATCCACCAACCGGCCGGGAACGTGAGCCTGAGAGATGAAGATCGATCTCAATTCGGATATCGGTGAAGGTTTCGGTCCCTGGCGGATGGGTGACGACGCGGCGATACTCGCCGTCGTCACCTCCGCCAATATTGCCTGCGGCGGGCACGCAAGCGATCCTGAAACGATGTTTCTCACCCTGAAAGGGGCGGCGGAACGGGGCGTGGCAATCGGCGCCCACCCCGGTTACGCAGATCGCGAAGGGTTCGGCCGAAGAGTGATCCCGATGAAGCCGTCTGAAATCGGCCGGATGGTTGCGGCGCAGGTCGGAAGTCTTCAGGGCGTGGCAGCACTTGCGGGTGCAGACGTGCGTTACGTCAAGCCGCATGGTGCGCTGGGCAATCTGGCCGCCGATGACCGTGCGGTCGCCGACGCAATTGTCGCCGCAACCGCAGCGCTTCCCGGCCATCTGGCGATCCTTGCCATTTCCGGCACTGAATTGGAACTCTCGGCGCGCGCCGCCGGGGTCGAGGTATTTTCGGAAATCTTTGCGGACCGCGCCTATCTTGCGAACGGCAGATTGGTGCCAAGGTCGCGCGAAGGTTCGGTGCTGCATGATGCTGCGGCAGCCGCCGACCGCCTCCTCAGGTTTCTCGACGACGGCAAAATGCCGACAATCGAGGGGCAGACCGTTCATCTCGCGGCCCATTCGATCTGTGTGCATGGCGATAGTTCGGGCGCTGTCGAAATGGCGAAGGAGATTCGCAGCCGTCTCACCATGGCGGGCATCTCCATTACTCCCTTTCTGACCATTTAAGGAATTCTCGATGGAAAAAGCGTATCCGAGTGCTCGCGTCACGCTGACAGGCGCCGATTTCATTCCGGTTGAAGGCGGCTTTTGACGTGACGTCTTTCATTCGGTCTTTTCCGGTTTTCAGTCCTGTCGCAGATCACAGCCTGCTGATCGAGTTCGGTGAAACAATTGACCATGCGATCCATGCGCGCGTGATAAAGCTGGATCGAGCCTTGGCCGCAGAGCCTTTCACGGGATTTGTGGAGGCAATACCGGCCTACGCGTCCATCCTCGTTCGTTTCAACCCCGTGCTGACCGACCATGGACAGGTCGAAGAAGCGACACGGCGCCTGCTCGGCGCGGCCGGATCTGTCGAAACACCGGCAGTCCTCCGGGAAGTTCTCGTCTGCTACGACGATGAATTCGCCCCCGATATTGCGGCGGTCGCCGAGGCGGCGGGGCTTTCGCCCGAAGAGGTTATCGAGGCGCATCTCAGCGGCGACTATGACGTTTTCATGTATGGTTTTGCCCCGGGTTATGCCTATCTCGCAGGCGTGCCCGAACGGATAAGAACGCCGCGCAAGTCCACCGCCGTGCGTGGGGTACCGGCAGGCAGCGTGCTGATCGCCGGTCCGCAATGCCTGGTGTCGACGATCACCATGCCCACCGGCTGGTGGATCATCGGCCGCTCACCGACGCCAATTCTCACCGGCGACGCCGATCACCCGTTTCTTTTCGACGTCGGGGATAAGGTCCGGTTCCGCCGGATCACACGCGCGGAATTCGACAGGGAGGCAGGCCGATGAGCGATGCAATCTTATCCGTTTCATTTGCCGGCCCGCATGTCTCCATTCAGGATGGCGGTCGCTACGGGCTGATGCGTTACGGTGTGCCGGCCTCCGGCCCGATGGACAGGCTTTCTTTCACGGCCGCCAATGTGGCGCTCGGAAATCCGGCCAACGCGCCGGGTATTGAAATTTCCATGGGCGGGCTGGTTCTGCAGTGCCTTTCCGGCACGGTCAGTTTTGCGGTCGCCGGCGGCGGTTTCATTGTCGACCACGCCGAGCAGAAGCGCGGATCGTGGACAATCGCAACGCTGACGGCTGGAGAAAAACTGGCGATAAGGCCAGGCCCATGGGGCAGCTGGTCCTATCTCGCCTTCGCCGGAACATTGCAGACGCCGACATGGCTCGGCAGCGCTTCCACCCACATGCTGTCGGGTTTCGGTGGCGGCAAGCTGAGCGCGGGTCAACAACTGACAATCGGCAATGCCACCACACGGGACGACCGCGAAGGCGATATCCCCTGCCCGGTCTGCGCCCGTCCGCGAAGCGAGGTTCGGGTGGTGCTTGGGCCGCAACAGCGATTTTTCGGATCGCAGTCGATTGCCGCCTTCCGCTCCGGCGAGTGGCGAATGACCGATGCGTGGGATCGCATGGGTGTCCGGCTCGCGGGGCCGATCGTCGCCCCCGAAGGTCCGCTCGATATGCCTTCCGAACCGATCGTGCGCGGATCGGTTCAGGTCGCCGGCGACGGCGTTGCGACGGTTCTGCTTGCCGACCACCAGACGACCGGCGGCTATCCGAAGATTGCGACGGTTCTGGACTGCGACCTGGACGCATTCGTTCAGCTCCGTCCGCGCGACCCGGTCGCGTTCCGGCCGGTATCGGCCGAGGAGGCCGTGAGCCTCGCCCGCAGCGCCGCCATGAAGCTGACGACCTATTACCAGGCCATCGCCAAACCGAAGGGAACGCTCGACCAGCGCCTTATGAGGGAAAACCTTGTCGGCGGCGTCGTAGATGCCGTCGCCTGACCGGCAAAGATAGAAATTCAAAGGAAGATGCCCATGAAGATCCTCGTGCCCGTCAAGAGGGTGATCGATTACAACGTCAAGCCTCGCGTCAAGTCGGACGGAACCGGCGTCGACCTGGCGAATGTAAAAATGTCGATGAACCCTTTCGACGAAATCGCCGTTGAGGAGGCCGTGCGGCTGAAGGAAGCCGGGACCGCCACGGAGGTCGTCGTCGTCTCCATCGGCGTCAAACAGGCGGCCGATACGCTGAGAACCGCACTGGCGATGGGCGCCGACCGCGCCATTCTGGTTGTCGCATCCGACGATGTTCATCAGGACATCGAGCCGCTCGCGGTGGCCAAGATCATCAAGGCGCTGGCCGAGCGGGAAGAGCCCTCGTTGATCATCGCCGGCAAGCAGGCAATCGACAATGACATGAATGCCACGGGCCAGATGCTGGCCGCTCTCCTCGGCTGGGGCCAGGCGACATTCGCGTCGAAGGTGGAAATTGCCGGAACGGTCGCGAAAGTCACCCGCGAAGTCGATGGCGGATTGCAGACAATCGAGGTGAAACTTCCGGCCCTCGTCACAGCGGATTTGCGTTTGAACGAACCGCGCTACGCCTCGCTTCCGAACATCATGAAGGCAAAGAAAAAGCCGCTTGAGGAAATGACCGCCGCCAGTCTCGGGGTCGATGTCACGCCGCGTCTGGAGGTGATCTCCACCCGCGAGCCGGCGGCAAGAAAAGCGGGCATCAAGGTCGCCTCGGTCGATGAACTGGTTGCCAAGCTTAGGGAAGCAGGAGTCCTATAATGTCTGTACTCATTATTGCTGAATTTGTAGACGGGAAACTCAATCGCGACGCCACCGCCAAGGCGGTGAGCGCTGTAAGCGCTCTCGGACCTGTGACTGTTTTATGCGCGGGAACGTCGGCAAAGCCGGCAGCTTTGGAAGCGGCAGCAATTGCGGGCGTCGCCGCGGTCCACGTCGCGGAGAGCGATGTCTACGATCACAACCTCGCGGAGCCGCTTGCGAAGATTATCGTTCACCTTGCAGGCAACTACGGATATATCGCTGCGGCGGCGACGACGAATTCCAAGAATGTGCTGCCGCGTGTGGCGGCCTCTCTGGACGTCATGGTCATCTCCGAGGTTTCTGCGGTCATCGACGCTCAGACATTCGAGCGCCCGGTCTATGCCGGCAACGCGATACAGACCGTAAGGTCGAAAGACGCCATCAAGGTTTTCACCATCCGGACCGCTAATTTCGAAGCCGCCGGTGAGGGCCAGCCAGCCACGATCACGGACCTTGCGACTTCGGACAATTCCGGTCTGTCGACATGGGTTGCCGACGATCTTGCAACGAGCATCCGCCCCGAACTGGCATCGGCTTCGCGCGTCGTTTCGGGCGGTCGCGGTGTCGGCTCCAGGGAAAACTTCGCAATCGTCGAGGCCCTTGCCGACAAGCTGGATGCCGCCGTTGGAGCCTCCCGCGCCGCAGTCGACAGCGGTTATGCGCCAAACGACTGGCAGGTGGGACAAACCGGAAAGGTTGTCGCGCCTGAACTTTATGTCGCAGTCGGCATTTCCGGCGCAATCCAGCATCTCGCCGGCATGAAGGACTCAAAAGTCATCGTTGCGATCAACAAGGATGAGGAGGCCCCGATTTTCCAGATCGCCGACTTCGGCCTGGTGGGAGATCTCTTTACAGTGATCCCCGAATTGACCGCGAAACTTTAGCTGGGAATTGCCCGATGACATTGCCAACGATCATTTTCCTGCCCGGCCTGCTTTGCGACGAGCACTTGTGGAAAAGGCAGGTCAACGATCTGGGCAATGTCGCGCCGGTACTTGTCGCGGATCTGACACAGGACGATACCATCGCTGCCATGGCGCAAAGGGTTGCGGCACTCGCAAGCGGCCAATTTGCAATCGTTGCCCTTTCAATGGGCGGTTATGTCGCATTCGAGCTTCTGAGATATTTTCCCGATCGGATCGTCGGAGCGGCCCTGCTCGACACGTCTGCAGCAGCGGATTCACCGGCCAAGGCTGCAGCACGGCTTGCCGGAATAAAAAGTCTGGCTCTGGGCCGTTTTACCGGCGTTACCAGCCGGCTGCTGCCTCAGCTCGTTCATCATCGCCACCTCGGTGGGCCGGTGGGACAGGACGTAAGGGAGATGGCCCTGCGCGTTGGAGGCGAAGCCTATGTGCGACAGCAGCGCGCCATCCTCGGCAGGGTCGACTCCCGGCCATATCTTTCAAACATCACGGTTCCGACGCTGATTGGCGTTGGTGCCGAAGATGTTTTAACGCCCTTGCCTGAAAGCGAGGTGCTGCATTCCAATATCCCCGGCGCCAGCCTGCATGTTTTCAAGGAATGCGGACACCTTCCTCCATTGGAAAAACCCGAAGAAACCACAGTGCTTCTGCGTAACTGGCTGATGAAATCCGTGCTTTCCGTCTGAGATTGTTCCGGCCGGGAACGGACCTCGCTCCTCGCATGCCCGAATGAATGAGCTGGGCAATCTCGACGATCCCCATCCCGAGATCACTTTCCAGGGTCTTGCCAGTGGCATTCCAGTAAAACCGCGTCGCGGTTTTTCATCCGAAAATTTTTCAGAAACAAAGACTTAAATAACGTCGAACGATTCCGTTCAAGCCAGAGATGCGCAAGCTCTGGATTGCCGGTTTCCGATTGTCCGGCACAACGCTGCGATCTTGGCCTCGCAATCCGCCAATAAAATTTAGATATAGCGCTTATCGCGCAATTCTAGTTTTTCGAACGCTTCTCCCCGGCCACAGTAGCTTCAATAACAAGACAGCCATTCGCTGCAATAATAACCGGGAACGATTGCCGGCACCGAGCCGGTTACAATTCTCCAACGATACCTGCGGTGCCTCCCTGAACGGGGCGCTCTTCCATCGAACTCGAGGAAAATTTTCTCGGGCGGGATTTTGCATATCGATTTCATGCCGGAGCACGCTTCAGGCGTGCCCTGAAACTTTATTCAAACATCATCAATCAAGGGGAACATAATGAAGATGAACACTCGATTTCTTGCCCTGGCATCCTTTCTGGCGATGGTTATTCCCGCCCATGCGGATGTCCTGGTCGGCGCAGTCCTGCCGCTTTCAGGCGTCAATGCGAGAGGTGGCGAAGACCAGCGCCGCGGTATCGAACTGGCGGTCAAGGAAATAAACGCAAAAGGCGGCGTCCTTGGGCAGCCGCTGAAGGTGATCTACGAAGATTCCGGTAACACCTCGCAGCGCGCCATCGATGCCGCCCGCAAGCTGGTGTCCGTGGATAAGGTTTCGATCGTTATGGGTGAGTATTCTTCGGGTATCACCATTCCGATGGGGCAATATCTCGTCGGCGAAGGCGTTCCGCATCTCAATCCGGCCTCCACCTCCGGCCTCGTCCGCAAGATCGGCGCGACATCCTTTTCCATGGTCGGTCTCGACAACGTTTCAACCGAATTCGCGGCCAAGGACGTCATTGCCCACGGGTGGAAAAAGGTCGCCGTGCTTGCGATGAACAATGCTTTCGGGCAGGGCGTGGCCAATGAGTTCACCAAACATTTCAAGGATCTCGGCGGTGAGATAACCACGACGATCATGTACACCTCCGGGCAGACGACTTACCGGCGCGAGCTTCAGCAGGCGGAATCGTCCAGCCCCGACGCCTATGTTTTCACCGCCTATGGCGCGGATGGCGGCCTGATGATGCAGGAATCCTACGAACTCGGTCTCCAGGACAAGCCCTGGTACTCCGTGCTCATCACCATGCACAATGCTGACACGCCGGCGGAATTCAAGAAGGGCCTGATCGGCATGGATGTCGACTACACGGCTGGCGATACGGGTTACAAGCAGGCTTATGAGGCCGCCTACGGTCAACCCTTCGCTTCGGCCTGGAGCGGTTATGCCCACGACACGGTCATCTTCGCGGCCGCCGCGCTCAACAAGGCAGGCTCGACCGACCGCGCCGCAGTTCTCAAGGCAATTGAAGCACTTGGGAAAGAAGGGGTGAACGGTGCCACTGGCGAAATCAAGCTCGATGCCGACGGACAGCGCCTCTGGCAGCCCTACCAGAAGCTGAAGGTCGAAGGCAAAGACCTCGTTCGTTACTAAGGTTTAACCGGCCGGGAGCGGGTTTCCGCTTCCGGCCTTCAAATATGGCTCGTTCACCATGCAATTCCTTTTTGACACCCTGTTTAGGGCGGTAGATCTGGCGTTGATCGCCGTCGCGCTCAGTTCGGTCTATTCGCTGATCCGGTTTCCAAACGTTGCCCTGGTGCAATATGCCGTGGTCGGCGCTTTCACCGGCATGGCGATGCAGAACCAGGGCGTTCCCCTTGTTCTCGCAATTGCCATTTCGGCCCTGCTCGTGGGCGTTCTCGCCCAATTATTCAACCGGTTTCTGTTTCAGCGTCTTCTTAAACTTGATCCCGCCATCGCGCTCATCGGCTCTCTGGCGCTGAGCATGGTGCTGACCGCCATTTTCCTTCTCGGATTCGGCCCCGCCGCGCAGCGTTTTTCCGTCCCGGTGGCACCGGCGACACGGGTTCTTGGAATACGCATCACCGAAATGCAGATGGTGTCGGGTGGCGTCACCATCCTTATTCTCGTTGGCTTTGCTATCCTGTTGTTCCGCACGCCTCTCGGGCGGGATATGCGCGCGGTTTCGAACAATGCGGTTCTTGCGGCGGCCAGCGGCGTCAACAATGACAGGGTTACGGCCTTCGTCGTGTTCCTGTCCGGGCTTCTGGCCGCATTGGGCGGCTCGATGCTGGCCCTCAGA
Source organism: Agrobacterium sp. NPDC090283 (assembly GCF_044769685.1). Classification (NCBI taxonomy): domain Bacteria; kingdom Pseudomonadati; phylum Pseudomonadota; class Alphaproteobacteria; order Hyphomicrobiales; family Rhizobiaceae; genus Agrobacterium; species Agrobacterium sp. NPDC090283. Next base: position 21,280 of record NZ_JBIVYG010000032.1, read on the forward strand.
GGGTCCGTCAGCATCGACATGGGAACAAATATGCTTCTCTCGGTATTCGCCGCCGCCATATTGGGCGGTCTCGGCAACGCCTTCGGCGCCGTCGTCGGCGCAATCATCATCGCCGCTGCGGAAACCCTCATTACCAACGTCAATTTCGGTTTCCTCACGGGTCAGGAATTCTTTTTCCTGCCGGCAAGTTACGCACCTGCCGCTTCATTCGCGCTGCTGATCGCGATTTTATTGTTCCGCCCCAGGGGCATTTTCGTAAGCGAGGTGACGCGTGTTTGACTTCCTGATTCATGTCGTCTCGATTGCATTCATCTACGGAATTCTCGCCCTCAGTCTCAACCTGCAGGCGGGATACATGGGATTGATGAATTTCGGCCTCGTGGCGATTTTCGGCTGCGGCGTCTATGGGGCCGGTCTCATTCACTATTTTGGATTTCCCGTTTTCCTCGGACTGCCGCTCGCCCTCGTCTTCGCGGTCGCCATGGCATTGTTCTTCGCCCGGCTTGGGCGGCGTCTGTCCTCGGATTATTGGGGTATCGCGACTTTGTCAGTCGCCGAGATCGTCCGGATATTCATCACCAATCTGGAGGGTCTGACCGGTGGCGCACAGGGCATATCCGGCCTGCCTCTCCTGTTTGCAGACCTCAGGCCCTGGGACGGTGTGGCACGCCTGCTTCTGTTTGGCGGTGTACTGGTTCTGGCATGGTGGCTCTGTGAAAGGCTCGTCCGCTCAAACTTCGGTCTTGGCATGAAGCTTATCCGCGAGGAACCCCAACTTGCGCGATCATTGGGTTACGACATCGATCACATACGTTCGGTTGTCCTCGTCATTTCCGCGCTTCTCGCGGCCGTGGCCGGCGTACTCTACGCCCATTATCTGAGCTTCGTGGGGCCGGAACTGCTTGTCGCACCGGAAACGTTCCTGATCTGGTCGATGGTTATCGTCGGTGGCATCGCCAACAACCGGGGTGTGGTTCTGGGCGCGATTGTCATGCAGTTCATGATGGCCTATGTGCCCTTCGTGAAGGATTATTTCGAGCTGCCATCCGATTTTGTGGCGGCGGCGCGACTGGTTCTCACCGGCGGCGTGATCCTCGCCTTCCTCCTGCTGCGCCCGCAGGGCATTTTCCCAGAGCGTATTGGAGATCGCCATGAGCACTGACCTTCTCACCGTTCGCCAACTCGCCAAGTCCTTCGGTCCCTTAAGCGTCCTCGAAAACGTGTCTCTATCCGTTCGCCCCGGGGAAATCGTCGGGCTGCTGGGTCCGAACGGCTCCGGAAAGAGTACCGCGCTGAACGTGATTTCGGGGTTCCTGCCGAGCAGCGGCGGATCCGTGACATTCGACGGCAAGGACATATCCAATGCGCCGGTACGAGCCATCACCGACCTTGGTTTGGTGCGCACCTTCCAGCTTCCGTCCATGCCCCACAGGATGACGGTCCGCGAAGTCATCAAGGCGGGCAAAAGGACTGATGGGGGACGCTTCGCCTCGGTCAGCTTCGGCGCTGACATCGATACTCTGCTTGAGGAATTCAAACTGTCCCATGTCGCCGGTAACGCCGCGAGCGCTTTGTCGGGTGGACAGAAAAAGCTTCTCTCGGTTGCGACAGCGCTCAGGGCGGAGCCGAAACTGCTTTGTCTCGATGAACCGACTGCCGGCGTTCACGTGTCGTTGCGCTCCGAGCTGGTTGACGTTTTGCGTCGCTATGTCGCGCGTGGTGGAGCCTGCCTCGTCGTGGAGCATGACATGCTGTTTATTCGGGATCTCTGCACGCGCTGCATTGTGCTGGATCGCGGTGAAATCATTGCCGACTGCCTGCCAAGCGAACTCGAAAGCAATCCTCGCGTCGTCGAGGCCTATCTCGGCAAAGCAGTTGAAAAAGGCGGAATGGTACAAAGATGATCGATGCTTCCGATTTGCGCGCCGGCTATGGTGACGGCGCAGACATTCTCAACGGAATTTCCCTCAGTGCCGGCAGAAAGGAACTTGTTACCATTCTGGGACCAAACGGCTGCGGAAAATCCACCCTGCTCAAAACTATCGCGGGCTATGTGCGCCCACGGGCAGGCACCGTCAACATGCACGGCCAGAATGTCAGTGACGTGCCCATCCACGAAAAGGTTCGCCATCACCGGGTTGGATATGTACCACAGACCGACAATGTGTTCGGAACCCTGACCGTTGCCGAAAACCTGCGGCTTGGCGCACGCTTTCTTGACCGCTCGACAACCACCGAGCGCTATGAGGCGCTTATGGAGCAATATCCGTCCCTCGCATCGAAACAGGGACGAAAAGCATCCGCCTTGTCAGGCGGGGAACGACAGCTCCTTTCGCTGGCAAGGGCCTTGATTGCCGGACCTGAAATCCTCCTGCTCGACGAGCCTTCGGCGGGACTGTCCCCCTTGATGCTGCATGAGGTCTTCGACGCAATCGCCAATATTCGCGACACTCAGGGCATGTGCATCGTCATGGTGGAGCAGAACGCGTTCGAAGCCCTGGGTGTTGCTGACCGTGCTTATGTCCTGTCGCTTGGAAAAGTCGCAATCGAAGCCCCGGCAAGCGATCTCCTGGCCGATCCGGCAATGAGAGCTTTGTATCTGGGCGGCGAGGTGCACTGATCGTCACTGTTGGAGTTGAGGGAAAGAGCGCTGCGGCGCTCTTTTTCGTCACTCTCTTCAGACAGACGTGCCGGGTTTATGAAGATATATCCAGGATGCATATCCCATAGAGCACGAATATAATGGCGGAGATGCACCTATCTTATTACAAAGAAACAGATTTTGGCGCTCTTGCAGTCAACTGTGAGATTGTGAAAGCCGACCATTCAGGAAATCAGGGAGGGTCAGATGGACGAAGCCATGTCCCGCGAAGCGATGGAATTCGACGTTGTGATCGTCGGTGCGGGTCCTGCGGGTCTTGCCGCGGCGATCCGTCTGAAGCAGGTGGAGCCGGAGCTTTCGGTCGTCGTTCTCGAAAA
>NZ_JBIVYG010000033.1:0-23603 GCF_044769685.1 Agrobacterium sp. NPDC090283
TCGCAAACGCCATTCTCAGGGACAAAACCACATTCAAAACATCCTGAGAATAATATCCACCAATACAGTTGCCAGCGCGATCAAGTCCTTGATCGCGAGAGACTCTTTTCACGGCGCAGACGCGCCGTGGCTGGATGCCGGATCTAGTCCGGCATGACGGAGGACAGGTTTTTGCTCTGAGACAAGTTCTGTCGCGTTTGAGGCCTTCAACTCGCCTTCAATGCGCGGCCTTGCCTGCCTGGCTCGCCATCGCCATGCGCGAGGCGCTGATCAAGAGCTTGCGTTCGGCGCGCTCCTGCTGCGGCGTGCGATTGTAGATTTCGCGATAACACTTGGAAAAATGCGAAGCTGACACGAAACCGCAGGCGACGGCGACTTCGACCACCGGCATGGCCGATTGCACCAGCAGGTGGCGGGCGCGGTCGAGGCGGATTTCGAGGTAATAACGGGCGGGCGAGCGGCCCATTTCCTGACGGAAAAGGCGCTCCACCTGCCGGCGTGACAGATCGGCGGCATCGGCGATATCGAGCAGCGACAGCGGTTCGGCGAGATTGCCTTCCATCAATTCGATGATCGACAGAACCTTGCTGTTCTGTACGCCAAGCCGCGCGCGCAGCGGCAGGCGCTGGCGGTCGTTCGGGCTGCGGACCCGGTCGGTCAATTGTTGTTCGCAGACGCGGTTGACGAGGTTTTCGCCGAAATCCTGGCCGATCAGGCTCAGCATCATGTCCAGCGAGGCCGTGCCGCCGGCGCAGGTATAGATGTTGCTGTCGACTTCGAAGAGATCGGCATAAACTTCCACCTGCGGGAAGGCCTCGGAAAAACCGGGAAGGTTCTCCCAGTGGATCGCGCAGCGCTTGCCGTTCAAAAGGCCCGCCTGTGCGAGAATATGGGCGGCGGTACAGAGGCTGCCGATGGCGATGCCGCGATTATAGGCTTCGCGCAGCCAGGCATTGACAGACTTGTTGATGTGTTGGTCCACATCAATGCCCGAACAGATGATCGCCATTTCCGGGCGATTTTCGCCACTGACGTAGCGCCTTTCGTCGGCAAGACAGGTATCGGCCTCAAGACAGATGCCGCTCGACGACATGACCTTCTGGCCATCGAGCGAGGCGAGGCGCCACTCATAGGCTTGATAGCCCAACATTCGGTTGGCGATGCGAAGCGTTTCAACCGCTGCGGCGAAAGGCAGCATGGTAAATTGCGGAATGAGAAAAAAGACGATTGAGCGTTTCTTCTGGGAGTTCCTGCTCATTTGCCCGTGCTCCGTTGCGAATACGCAATTCCTCTCTTGGAATTGGTCTTCTGGATGTCCTGTTTACGACATCTTTAACGAAAAATACGCCGTGGAATCGGGGCTGTCAAAAAATCGCTTTTGAAATATGCAAATTTTGCGACAAGCCTTTAAAAAAGGCGGCGTGTCGCATGCAAAACAGGCAGGCTATTTTGCGCCCTTGTCCTTCCATTCGAATGACGGGCAGGGATGGCTCGCACGTCTAGAAACGTTGCGAGCCATCGGTTGAATGTCATCTGCGGGCGACGTTTATGCGGCTGTTGTCCGTCGTCGGCCATCCGATATCCTTCAATGTTTCAGGCGGCAATGCCTCCAGTGCACGAAGCATTTTTTCGCGACGCCATGCGGCGTAACGGGCGGCAACGTGGTCGGAGAGGCGATGAAGCCAGCCGCTGGATGACGGATGCTGCGAGGAACGGTTTGCCACTGGGAGATAATGTATCATGGTCATGTCTTGATCCTTTCCTGAACCACGATCCTGTTTGCGACTTAGGTATGTGCTTGCCGGCGAGGCTAAATCCGCCCCGTCAATCGATGTCCCGGATGGTGCGCGCTTGTTGACATTCAATCAAACGAAATGATATCCATCTATAAATCAAAATATTTGAAGGTGCGTGCCATGACCGTGACTTTCCGCCAACCGCTGCCGTTGCTGGATAACGACATATTGAGAACCTTCGTCGCCATTGCGGAAACGGGAAATTTCTCGACCGCCGCGGAAGTGGTGTTCAGAACGCCCTCTGCCGTTTCCATGCAGATCAAGAAGCTTGAAGAGCAGCTGAAGACAACGCTGTTCCTGCGTGACGCCCGCTCCGTGACATTGACGGCGCATGGGGAGACGCTGCTGACCTATGCGCGGCGCATGATCGCGCTCTCCAACGAGGCCGTGTCGCGTTTCGTCATGCCCGAGCTTTCCGGTGTCGTCCGTCTCGGCGCGCCGGAGGATATTGGCGAGCGTGGCCTGCTGCCGGGCATTCTCAAGCGTTTTGCCGAGGCGTTCCCCGGCATCATGATCGACGTCACCATCGATTCCAGCTCCAATCTCTATAAGCGCATGGATGAGCAAAGGCTCGATCTCGCCCTCGTCAACTGTGCCTCCCATCCGCTTCGGGATACGGGCGAGGTGCTGATGCGTGAACGCCTCGTCTGGGCGGGTGCCAAATGCGGCACCGCCTATCTGCGCGATCCGTTGCCGATCTCCATCTGGGAAGAGGGCTGCATCTGGCGCTCGGAAGCGATCCATTCGCTGGAAAAGCGCGGGCGCAATTTCCGCGTGGCCTATCTCAGCGGCCATACCATGGCGCAGCGTGCGGCGATTGCTGCCGATCTGGCCATCGCCCCGCTGCCGCGGTCCTATGTGCAGAACGATATGGTCATTCTGGGCGATAAGGAAGGCCTGCCGGAACTCGGCTGTTTCGATATCCGCCTGATCATGGGTGACAAGGCGTCCCGCCCTGTTCTTGCCGTGGCTGAAAGCATCCGAAACGCTTTTGTCGAAGTCGCCAAGGCGGCCTGAGATCTTGGGGGTGCGCGGCGGCCGTGGCCGTCACGCCGTTAGAATGGCGGCTTTTAGCCAGCCATTGAATCCGGCGATGCCGAACGGTCCGCTGCGCCGGTTTGCCAGCTGCCGCGTTTGACCAGCCAGTCCGCCGAATTCTGCAATCCGCCGAAGGGGAAGACGTGAATTTGCCGTATCGGTCCCTGCGGATTGGCCTGCCAGTGCCGCTCGATCGGCCCGACGATGCTTTCCGGTGAATGGCCCTTCGCCAGCGTCGTCAGGGAAAGCGCGTTCTTCTTGAGATAGGCGATGGAATTGCCGACACCGCAGAGCGCGGCATATTTCAAGAGCGTCGTGATCTTGGCCGGGCCGGAAACGCCGATATGCACCGGTAAATCGATGCCTGATGCCGCAAGCCCCTCCGCCCAGGCGATGAAGCGGGCGGGGTCGAAACCGAACTGGGTGACGATGCGCAGGACCGCATCGCTTCTTTCCGCAAAATCGCGTTTCAGCCGGAGTGCGGCCATCGCCGTCTCGTCGCTGAAATCCGGGCTGCCCTCGGGATGACCGGCAATGGCGATCTGTTTTATGCCATAGCGGTCGAAAATGCCTGATGACAGCATGTCCATGCTGGATGCGAAGGGACCGGCAGGCCTGTCGACGCCGCCGCCGACTGCCAGCACATCCGTTACGCCCGCTTCGCCCGCCAGCCTCTTTACCTGCTCCTCAAACTCCGCGCTGGACGTGACGCGCCGCGCCGCCAGATGCGGCACCGGCTCGTAACCGAGGCCGCGCAGATGTCTGGCGGCGTCAACGAGTTTTTCCTGCGAGGCTGCGCCGGTGTCGGTCAGATAGACGCGGACACCCTGCGGAAAGAGGCCGGCAAGGTCTGTGGCGCCGAGCACCTGCGCGGGTGAGGCTTCGATGGAGGCCGGAATGATGGAGGCGGAAATATCGAGCAATTTGTGCGTGATCCTTTTTATTATCATGCACCGATTTCGCGGCGAAGTCTGTGCCTGTTGCGGCAAGTCAGGCTTGCATCTGCGACGAAGCTCGGCTGCAACCCCCTGAAGCGCGCTTTCACCAGATCCGTTTCGTCAGGCCGTTCCACAACCATGTCCACAGGGTCGGCGGGAACCGCAGCACAGATTTTCCGGGTGAGGGCGGCTGCGGCGCGAGGCTGCCGGAAAGGGCGTCCTCGATGGCGCTGACGGCGATATCCACCGAAGCGGCGGTCAAAAGCAGCGGATAGGTGGCGATCGTGTCGGAAGGGGATGGCTTCAGCCGCTTCTCGTAGAGGGTGGCGCCGGTATCCACGCCCTTGTCGACCAGATGCACGGTCGCGCCGAAATTGCCGCGGTCCCTTTCCACCAGCGCCCAGTATCCGCCCATCTGGCCACGATAGGCAGGATTGATGCCGGCATGGAAATTGATGACCGGGCATTGCAGGGCCTGAAGCGTGGGTGGCGTCAGCAGGCGGCAGGAAATGGTGAAGATCGCCGCCGGTTTCAGCAGGCTGGCGGCCTTGCGGCATTCCTCGTCGTTGAGCGAGGCGAACCGGGTGACGGGAAGGCTGTGGTGGAGATCGGAAGAAAGACCGTGTTCGGCGATGATCTCATTGCTTCTGCGAACCGTGAAGCGCTTGCCGAGCCGTGAGGCGATCATCGTCGCCATCTGGCCCGCCGCGACAATCCAGCCGAGCCGTCGCGCGCGTCGTTTGAAAATGACCGACTTGCTTTCCGGCTGCTCCATGAAAACATGAATGTCGGGAAACCGGGCCGCCAGCGCATTGATCATGACATTGGGGTTCACGCCGCCTGCCGTCATCACCAGAAGTCGATTGTTGATGTCAGTCATATCACCCACGGGATTTTCCTAAGCCACGACCCGGATGCTGAGTTTCTCTCGGGAACTTCAAAACCCTGTTAATTTTCATCGACAGGATTTTTTGAAATGCCACTGGAACCGTTTTTTGGGACGTAACGTTATTGTGACGCATATCACATCGGTGCTTGCCTTTGGACGGCAAGTCATAGGGGAGTAGTTTCACATGATCACACGTATTCTTTCGACCGTTTTCGTGGCTTTGCTGACCGTTGTCACCCTGAGCTCCTGCGGTAACACCATTCGCGGCATGGGCCGGGACACGGCGAACGCCGTCGACGCGACGCAGGATGCCGGCCGCAATGTGGACCGCGCCGCCCGTCGCTGACGACATCTCCCCTTAAAGGTGCGGCGTCATCCTGAAACACGGGTGACGCCTTTTCTTTGACCGAATTTTCCTGCGAATGTGCCCCGACGAGAATCGCGGGGCGGGCATGAACGGATCGATGAAAAGACTGGCGAAGCTGCTGTTGCCATTGCTGTTGCCGTTTTCGGCCGAGGCCGGCGGGCAGGCGGATTTCTGCAGGATCATGGACCATGCGGGCGGTCGTTATACCGTCTGCAGTTTCGATCCGGCAAAAAGCACCATCCGGATTTACGACCGCGATCATGTCTCCGGCCAGGGATATGGCTCCTTCGCCGCTCTCTCATCGGCCTTGTGGCGGCAGCACATGTTCAGCGTCTTCGCCATGAATGGCGGCATGTACCATTCGGACTATTCCCCCGTCGGCCTCTTCATCGAAAACGGTATCGAACGCTCGCCGATCAGCACCGGCGGCGGCTGGGGCAATTTTCATCTTCTGCCCAATGGCGTGTTTTATCTGAAGGGGGCCGCGGCCGGCGTGCTGGAAACGCAGGCCTATCTGGCGGCGGACCCGAAACCGGATTTCGCCACCCAATCCGGGCCGATGCTGGTCATCGATGGCAAGCTGCATCCGCGTTTTCTGCCCGATAGCGACAGTCTGAAACGGCGCAACGGTGTCGGCATCTCCCGCGACGGCATGGTGCATTTCGCCATTTCGGAAAACACCGTGCGCTTTTACGATTTCGCCACGCTGTTCAGGGATGTGCTGGATGCGCCGAATGCGCTCTATCTCGACGGCACGATATCCAGCGTCGATATTCCCGCAATGAAAAGGCGGGACCAGCTGTTTCCAATGGGGCCGATCATCGCCGTTGTCGACAGGGTGCCGGATTAACCTGAAGGATCAGATCGGTGCCTTGGGATAGGCCTTTTCAAGACCGGCCGATGCCGTCAGTCCCTTGCGGAAGGCGAGAAAAGCGGGGTGCTGGCTCGCTTTTGCGGTTTCCGTGATGCGGATCTGCAGCCGGGCAGGGGCATTGCCGCCAAGCCATTCGCCGGTCGTTTCCAGCTTCAGACTGTTGAGGAAACGGGCGTTGGTCTGCTGGTCGAGATAAAGATTGAGGCCGGCCAGCAGGTTTTCGTCCTGCAGGGCGTTTTCCATCAACAGCAGCACCCAGGCTTTATCCTCGCTTGCAAGCGAAGTGAGTTTCGATGCGACCGTTTCGCTATCAGGGAATGAGGATGCCTGCTGCATGGGAAGACTCGCATCGTTGTCGTTGCCCTCGTCGATAAAGCAGCACTGGCGGGCTTTCAAGGCTCGGCACTTCCGCGGAAAAAATTCGACTGTAAGGTGTTCCGCCGTGAGGGTTTTCAACATGCGTTTGTGCATAACCTTTAAATAACGGTTACACTTTAGCCTAAATTGCGGCGAAGCCCAAAACGGTGCCATTTCACGCCTCGCGCTAACACCTTGTTTTTTCACATACCTATGCACGGGGCGAATGGCAGCCCGTCGAAAACGCCTTCATTTAGCCGCTTTTTGCATTTGCGTTCGCCACCAGATTTTAATAAATGCTTGCCTCAACGGGCCGGGTCTTGAAGATCCCCCGGAGAGTGAATAGCTGGAGTAATCATGGAAGAAACCGCTCAGAAATCCTGCTGGGGCGTCACCTTGCGCGCACTTGCAGGCTTTGCCGCTTTTCTCGCATTGACGTACATTTTTGGCAGCCCATAAGCATCTCTCCTGAATGACGGGTTTTGAAACGGCGCGGTTTTCCTTCGGAAACCGTGCTGTTTTCGTTTGAAGGCAATTATGTCGCAGCTGCGCAAACCGCTGACGCTCTTTTGTGGCGATCCGCTTCGGCTTTGGATATGATGGTGGTGGAATCCATTCTTATTCAGGACGAACTTCATGTTTCTTTCGGTCTTTGACGTCTTCAAGATCGGTATCGGTCCTTCGAGCTCCCATACGATGGGGCCGATGACGGCGGCCAACCGCTTTCTGGCGCTGATCCTCAGCGATGAGTGGCCGCGTCCGGCGGGCGCAGCCGTTGCGCAGCTGAAGGTCAGCCTGCATGGTTCTCTTGCCTTTACCGGTATCGGCCACGGCACCGGGCGTGCGGTCATTCTCGGCCTCACCGGCGAACGACCGGATATTGTCGACCCCGATGCGATGGACGCCATTATCGAGACGGTGGAAAAGGCCGGCACCGTGACGCCGCCCGGCCATCCGTCCTATCTGTTCCGCCCGGCCGAAGATCTGGTCTTCGACAAGAAAAACCCGCTGCCCGGCCATGCCAACGGCATGACCTTTTCCGCCTTCGACAATCAGGGCAGGCTGCTCATCAAGCGCATCTATTATTCCGTCGGCGGCGGTTTCGTCGTGACCGATACGGAGCTGGAGGCGATCAAGCAGCGCGGCAAGACCATCGATAACGGTCCGCGCGTGCCTTATCCCTTCGCCTCCGCGCGGGAAATGCTGGATATGGCGGCCCGTTCCGGCCGCACCATCGCCCAAATGAAGCGCGCCAATGAGGAGACGGTGGTTTCCCGCGAGGAGCTGAACGAGCGTCTCGACCAGATATGGGAGGCGATGAACGGCTGCATCGAGCGCGGGCTGAAGGTGGACGGCATCATGCCCGGCGGCCTGAAGGTGCGCCGCCGCGCCCGCTCCATTTACGAGAAGCTGAATGCGGAATGGCGCAGCAACCGGTTGAACCCTGTTATGGCCAATGACTGGCTGAGCGTCTACGCCATGGCCGTGAACGAGGAAAACGCCGCCGGCGGCCGCGTGGTCACCGCGCCGACCAATGGTGCGGCAGGTGTCGTTCCGGCGACCGTCAGATATTTCCGGCATTTCCATGAGGATGCGAGCGTCGACGACGTGCGCGACTTCTTGCTGACGGCGGCCGCCATCGGCGGCATCATCAAGCACAATGCCTCGATTTCAGGCGCGGAAGTGGGCTGTCAGGGCGAGGTGGGTTCGGCTTCCGCCATGGCGGCGGCGGGCCTTGCCGCGGTCATGGGCGGATCGCCGGAACAGGTGGAAAATGCCGCCGAGATCGCGCTCGAACATCATCTCGGCATGACCTGCGACCCGATTGCCGGGCTTGTGCAGGTGCCGTGCATCGAACGTAATGCCATGGGCGCGGTGAAAGCGGTAACGGCGGCCTCGCTGGCGCTGAAGGGCGACGGCCAGCATTTCGTGCCACTCGATGCCTGTATCGAGACGATGCGCCAGACCGGCAACGACATGAGCGAGAAATACAAGGAAACCTCCACCGGCGGCCTTGCCGTGAACGTTGTGGAGTGCTGAGCGGGCAGGGCGTCGAGCATGGTCGCCATGCTTGACGCCCGCCGCAAAAAGGCATTGATAGAACCATGCCTCTACATCTCATCAAACTTTGCGTCGGCGCGGATTCAATCCAGGACTTGAGAGACTGGGTCGCGCATCGCGCGCTGACCGCAATTGCCACGGGCCTCGAGCCGCACAGCGTCCACACCACCCGGATGATCCCGAAACGTGTCGAGGAATTGCTCGAGGGCGGTTCGCTCTATTGGGTCATCAAGGGACAGGTGCAGGCGCGGCAGAAACTTCTCGATATCCGCTCCTTCAAGGGCGAAGACGGCATTTCCCGCTGCGATCTCATTCTCGGCCCGGAGGTCATCGAAACCTCACCGGCGCCGAAGCGCCCGTTTCAGGGCTGGCGTTACCTGAAGGACGACGAGGCGCCCCGCGATCTCGGCGGCGGCACGGGCGGCGAGGACATGCCTTCCGATCTCAGGCGCGAACTGGCGGAGCTTGGGCTGCTCTGAAGAGTAGCGGATCAGGCGCAACGGGACGGCAGGTGTTCCGCGGCTCCAGATAAGGGGTGGCTGCGAATTCCGGAACCCTTCCGTCGTCATGCTCGGGCCTGTCCCGAGCATCTGCGACGTCTTGATTTTACTCAACGGGATTAGATCCTCGGCACAGGACCGAGGATGACGTGGAGTGTCGGGCTGCTTTCAGCAATCCAAAAAAAAGCCGACCCCTTGCGGAGCCGGCTTTTTCATTTGGGGAGACGGGTCGGTTATTGGGTCAGTTGATGCCGCCAACCGCTGTGGTGGCGCGGCCATCCTGGATTTTCACCCAGCGGCCGGGATTGGCGGTGTCCTGGCGCTTCAGGTAGGTATATTCGGTTTCCGACCAGTTCATGACCTTGTTGCGCATGTTGTCGAGAACGAAATCGCCACGATCGGTGCGGACGGTCAGAACGGCATGGCCTTCGCCATTCGGCTGCAGAACCACGGTGATCAAGAGGTTGGAGGCGGAGAAGCCCTTGTTCATCAGCATCTTGCGCTTCAGGAGCACGAAGTCTTCGCAATCGCCGACCGTGGTGGGATAGGCCCAGCGCTCTTCGACGCCATAGATTTCCATGTCGGTCATCGGCGTGATGGTGGTGTTGACGGTGTAGTTGACGTCGAGCATCGTCTTCCAGCGCTCTTCGGTCAGCTTCATCGGGCCGTTGTCCAGCGAGGTCGGCTGGCATTCGCTCTGATAGGTCTGGCAGAATTCATAGTGGCCGATCGGCGGGTTGGCCTTGCCGATGACGCGCATGACGGCGGCCGGCGAAGCGCTTGCCTGATGCGCGAAGGCGCTGACGATGAATGCGATCAGAGTGAAAACGAAACGGTTGTTCTTGTTCATTGCTTGTCTCCCCGTGGTGAGGAGACATTCGCAGGTATATTTTGACCCGGCGGAAATTTGCGAAGCGCAATTTGAGCTTAAATTTCAGCAAATTAGCCGTTGTTTTGAACTGTATTCGAACTAGTTTTTACGCGTGTTTGAAGCAAATTTTATTACAATTTTACGCATCCGGGCTTTAGGCTTTTGGTAGCCATCTAGGCCGCTGTATTGACAGCGATTTTCCGCGTCCTGCGGTTTCCGTGGCCACGCGCGGCCGGTTCGCGGCGCTCGACGAAGAGGTGGATTTCCCGTTTTGGGATGGCTGTTTCAGGCTGGGACAGGCCGGAAAAGGCGACAAAAAAACTTCAAAAAAACTGCATTTTTTCTGGGAAAAATGTTTTGCGGAGCGTTTTTCGTGCCGTTGATGATCTGGCCAAAGGCGCAACAGGTTCCGCCGCGCTCATCCTTTTTACCGACTATGGTGGATCCAGGTCGATCTGCCGCGTGCCGTAGGCGTCAGGGTATGAAATGGAAGTTCGGTCGCGAGAAGTGAGAAAAAGCACCTGACGCCAGGAGCGACTGGTGACCCCGATACGGTCGAAGACAAAGCATAGTCTGCCAAGGCGCCATCCGGGAATCTTCGCAATTATGCGATTGGGGCGAGCGCAAAACGCGCCGAAAATGCTGCACGCATTCTTACGGGCGCAAAACCTGCCGTGTCCGGGTGGAACTACTTAGAGAAATTCAATCAGCGCGTCGGGCGACTGAACCCGGTCGAATTCGACCGCGACGCCTTCCATGAAATGGCGCACGATCTTGCCGCTCATGTTCTTGCCGAGCTGGACCCGGCTTCCGAGCGGCGGCCGGTTTTCGATCTCGATGGCGGCACCCGACAGGGAAAGGTCGATCAGCCGGCAGGCGACGAGCACGCCGTCTTCCAGAACGAGCTGTGCCTTGGCGTTACGCGGCGTCAGGCGGTCGTGGCGGCGGTCTTCCGGCAGGCCGAGCAATTGGCGCTTGGCGATCCAGGCGAGCTGCGCGGCGAGTTTCTCCCGCTTGCGCTCCGGCGCGTTGATGGCGATGAGGAAGCCCGATGCGGTGAGCGATGTCACCGTGCCTTCTATCCGGCCGATATGCTGAAGATAGGCGATGACGCGATCACCCTGACGGGCAATGCCCGAGCAGGTGAACTGCGCCCTTTCGGCGGTCATTTCGGTCGCGGTGCAATCATATTCCTCATGGTCGGGCAACATCAGGCGGCCGGTGAAGGACACACGGACGGCGTCATCGAGGTGAGCTTCCTCAACCGGACGCAGGATTTGGGCAGTGTTGACCGAACGGGACGAAAACATGGGCAGCGCAATTGTAATGAATGATGACGGTAAGTTTCTACCCTGCGCGAGTTAACAGACTGTATTGTTTAATCTCTACAATTTTTCTGATCGGCAATATCGTTACAGTTCTGACGTATTTTTTTGAGATTTCGGTGCGGTCGGACCTCTCCCGGAGGCGCTGGGAGCGTTGGAACAGGTCCGTCAGCAGCTTTCGGCGCGCGGTGTATCGGCGGCCCCCTCATTCACCTGATACCCTGCCGGCGCGATGTCCAGGCGCAGCAGGCGGCTGCTTTTCATGGACAGGCACTGGATGGGCGCGGCGAATTCGGGTCGTGGCCGTTCGGCAAGCAGCGCTCCAAGCAGCCTTGGAGTGGCGTCGGGATCGGTGCGCAGCGGCAGGAGCAGCATTTCGAATGCCAGCGGCTCAGCGCCATAGTTGTCCTCCGCCTCGACATCGAAGACCACGGGCAACTGGTGGTGCAGGATGCCGCGCGCGACGCGGCAGGGGAAGACGGCATTTGCCGGCTGCCACAATTCCGAAAACGGGCGATCCCGCAATTCCCGGCCGAACAGATCACAAAGGCGAGTACCGGCAAGGCGGAAGAACGGGGTGTTTTCTCCCTTGTCCGTGAGGATAAAAAGATCGCCGAGGTGATGTTTCAGCTTGGCAGGATCGAGATCCTCGCGTCGCGGGGCCGATCGCTTGCCGCGCAGTTCATCCCAATAGGCATATATGTTCAGTCCGGCCATGCTCTTCATAGCATCTCTCCATGTTCGTTTTTGGGACATCATGTCCATCCGAACGTCTGTATCTGGAGGTGTAGCGATTTTCGTGCCAAGTGGATTTGTTAAGGTTAACAAAGGGTTGATATTGCCCGATGACGATAGTCGTGGCATCGGTGCGGCCATGTCGGGGAAAGCTCCGTCAGCACAATTCGATGGTGCCGCCCGTTCATTTACGGCGGGCCTGCAAGCCGGACCGCTCCTGGCCCGGCGCCTTCACCGGTTGCGGTTCTGGCGTCGTGCACTTGGAAGGCGGTACGGCTTTTTTTTCGTCCGGGCTTCCTATATTGCTCGGGGAACGCAAAATTCGATCAGACAGGGATGGCATCATGTCCTACGGGGACGGCGAACAGCCGCCGGTTTCGGAAACGCCGGAGCCGAAAGACGACACGAACAATCCCGTCTTCAACCTGCCATCGCTGCTGGTCGGCATCCTGGCCGCGCTGATTGTCGCTTATGTCATTCCCGCCTATCTTCTTTCGGAGGAAGGCAATGGCTGGTTCATCTTCACCTTCGGCTTCATTCCGCTGCGTTATGCCGTGCCGTTTTCCCAGCAGGGGCTGGAATGGCTCTGGACTCCGGTAACCTATTCTTTCCTGCATGGCGGCATCGAGCACATTCTCTTTAACGGATTGTGGCTGATGGCCTTCGGCGCGCCGGTTCTGCGCCGGATCGGAACGGTGCGCTTCGTGCTGTTATGGTGCATTTCCGCCGCCGTTTCCGCCTTTGGCCATGCCGCGCTGAACTGGGGGGATGTAACGGTGCTGATCGGGGCGTCCGGTGTGGTTTCGGCGTTGATGGGGGCGGCCTGCCGCTTCGCTTTCCCCGCGCGGGGCGGATATAGCGCCTCCTTCGGTCATCTGATGCCGCGTCAGAGCATTGTTGGGGCGCTTTCCAACCGCACGGTGCTGATCTTCACGCTGATGTGGCTGTTCGGCAATGTGCTGATTGCGGTCGGCGTGCCGCTGTTCGGCGATGTCGGCGGTGAAATCGCCTGGGACGCACATGTCTTCGGCTTTCTGCTCGGCTTCCTGTTCTTCGGGCTTTTCGATCGGCAACTGGTCTGAGCCGATCACGCTCCTTGTCGGCCGTGGCGCAAATTTGCTTTCGCACGTCCCATCCGGGATTGCATTCATGCGGACCTCAGCGCACCATATCCCATGATTTGCAACCGCCGGGGGAGACTGCGGCGCTGCGTATCGCTGAAAAGAGGAGGAAGGCATGCCAACATTCGTAAAGGATCTTCTCGACCGCAAGGGCCGGGACGTCGTGACTGTAGGGCCGGAGGTCAGCATCGGCGAGGCGGCGGGAACGCTGCATGCGCACAAGATCGGTTCCGTCGTTATAACCGATGGCGATGGCGTGGTTCTCGGCATCTTCACGGAACGCGATCTGGTAAAGGCCGTGGCGGGCCAGGGTGCCGCTTCCCTCCAGCAATCCGTGTCGGTGGCCATGACCAAGAACGTCATCCGCTGTCATCACAATTCTACCACCGATGAGCTGATGGAAATCATGACCGGCGGACGTTTCCGCCATGTTCCGGTTGAAGAGAACGGCCGCCTTGCCGGCATCATCTCCATCGGTGACGTGGTGAAGGCGCGGATTGGTGAGATCGAGGCCGAGGCTGAGCACATCAAGGCCTATATTGCCGGGTGAGGCCTTTGTAATGGGAGGTGCGTTCTAGCGTGGCATTTCCACGGGGGAGTTGAGGGGCCAAGTGCCTCGCTCCCTCATTCCTGTGCTTGTCACAGGAATCCAGTCGACGCGCGTCTGCGCGGCGGGGAAGAGTCCTTTCAGCCCAAGGACTTGGGCTGGCTGGATTCCTGTGACAAGCACAGGAACGAGGGACGGGGCGTGGGAGTGTCGCCCTTAGCGCCGGAATGCCTGCTGCATGCGCTCGAGTTCCGGAATACGCGCGCGCGTCTCCTCATATCCCCGGTCGATGGCTTCGCTGGCGCGATGGAATTCCGAGAGGCCGATATCGTTGATGCGCGGATGCAGCATCAGATCGGGCGGATCGCCCGCCAGGCGCGAGCGCGAAATCCTGTCCTGGATGATGTTGAAGGCCTGCACCATGACGCCCGGCAGGCCGGGACGCGGCGCCGTTTCCACAGGTGGCGTGCCGCCGCCATGCGGTGAGGCCGCGTGCTTGACCACGGCGGAACGGCCGAAGAGATCGTAATTGAGGTTGACGGCAACGACCAGCGCCTGCTCATAGGCCCGGCAGACGGAAACGGGCACGGGATTGACGAGCGCGCCGTCAATCAGGGTGCGACCGTTACACAGCACGGGTTCGAAAATGCCCGGCAGCGCATAGGAGGAGCGCAGCGCCGTGACGAGATCGCCCTGATGGATCCAGACCTCGTGGCCGGTGCGCAGTTCCGTGGCGACGGCAATGAAGGGATGGTCGAGGTTTTCGACACGCAGGCCTTCCAGATGCTCCTGCATGCGCTTGGTCAGCCGCATGCCGCCAAAGAGGCCACCGCCGCCGATCGTCAGGTCGAGCAGTCCGGCAATGCGGCGCATCGTCAGCGACCGGGCGAATTCCTCCAGCTCATCGAGCTTGCCGGCGAGATAACAACCGCCCACAAGGGCACCAATCGAGGTGCCGGCGATCATGCCGATCTTCACGCCCGCTTCGTCCAGCGCC
Organism: Agrobacterium sp. NPDC090283; assembly: GCF_044769685.1. Lineage (NCBI taxonomy): Bacteria > Pseudomonadati > Pseudomonadota > Alphaproteobacteria > Hyphomicrobiales > Rhizobiaceae > Agrobacterium > Agrobacterium sp. NPDC090283. The sequence goes on from NZ_JBIVYG010000033.1 coordinate 14,417, forward strand.
CGCAGCACGCCGATATGGGCCCAGCCGCGGGCCGCCCCGCCGCCAAGGGCGAGCGCAATTCTGCGCGTATCGACGATCTGGGTGACGGGCGGCTCATTGCCGGTGGCTTCGGGATTTCCAGCCGCAAGATTATTGTGACGATTTCCCCATCCCAACATGACCGCACTCCCTGCCAGTTCCTTCGGGCTCCCCCCAAATCCCTGGAGCCCGTTATATTGGTAGCAAATTGGTGCGGCCGATGGAAGGTGGCCGTTTATGTGTCGGAATAGGTGGTGGCCGGATCGAAATGGCGGGTGTCGTCGGTAATCTTCGTCACAGCATCGCCGCTGGAGAGCTCGACGGTGCGATAAAAGCACGAGCGGCGGCCCGTGTGGCAGGTCGCATCATGGCCGGCGACGGAGACCTTCAGCCATACGGCGTCCTGATCGCAATCGGTGCGGAATTCCTTCACCGTCTGCAGGTTGCCGGAGGTTTCGCCCTTCTTCCAGATCTTGTCGCGGGAACGGCTGTAATAATGCGCGATGCCGGTTTCGAGCGTCAGCGACAGGGCTTCCGCATTCATGTGTGCGACCATCAGCAATTCGCCGTCGCGTGCATCGGTAACCACGGCGGTGACGAGGCCGTGAGCATCGAATTTCGGCGAAAAGAGACCTGCGTTTTCGAGCACTTCCTTGTCCGCAGGCGCGGACGGAAACGAAATGGACATGGCGACCCCGGGAGAAAAGCGGAAGGTTTCAGAGCGGCGGAGACAATGCAATCAGTCCGCCACTCCAAAATTTGTCTGGGCAGCGGGTTTCAGGAAACCCGCGCTACACTTTCCGGTCCGATGTTCAGCGGTTCCGCACCATGGTCATGAAGCGTACCTGCTCGGCCGGGTCGTTCTTGAACGTGCCGGTGAAGCTGGTGGTCAGCGTCGTGGACCCTTGCTTGTTTACGCCGCGCATGGACATGCACATATGTTCGGCGTCGATCATGACGGCAACGCCACGCGGTTTCAGCGTTTCTTCGATCGATCTTGCGATCTGCGCGGTCATGTTTTCCTGCGTCTGCAGGCGGCGGCCGAAGATTTCGACGACGCGGGCGATCTTCGACAGGCCAAGCACGCGGCCGGCCGGAAGATAGGCGACATGCGCCTTGCCGACGATCGGCACCATATGGTGCTCGCAATGGGAGAAGAACGGGATGTCGCGCACCAGCACCACATCGTCATAACCGCCGACTTCCTCGAAGGTCGTGCCAAGCACGTCCTGAACATTCAGCTCATAACCGGCAAAAAGCTCGCGATAGGCCTTGGCGACGCGCTTGGGCGTATCCAGAAGTCCTTCGCGGGCGGGATTTTCTCCTGCCCAGCGCAGGAGAACGCGCACGGCTTCTTCCGCTTCGGCCTGGCTTGGGCGAGCTTCGGCCACGTCTGGTTTTGCGCCAGCGCCGGGGAAATTCTTCACGATCGCATCCATTCCGTCTCTCCCGATGCGGGTAAAGGCCGCACCTGAATTCGTTTTTCATCGCGAACCCATGTTCGCAGCTGCTGCTATCTGGTTGTTTTACAGCATTTTGGCAAGGCCGATGCTGTTTTTTCGGTATCGGAGCCGTTAATTTGATCACGGCTTGATGTCCAGAAAGCTCGTTAGCATATAATGAGAATGAAGGGCAGGAAAGCTTCACTGCGACAAACGCTGTGTTTGAAAAATCTGACCTGTCCCGTTTTGGGCATTATTGAGCGCGCCGGACACTTTCGATGGACGATATCTACAATAATCGCATTCTGGAATTTGCCGGGAATATTCCACTGACGGGAATTCTCGAGGATGCCGATGCCAGTGCCGAAAAACACTCGCGGTTATGCGGCTCTAAACTCAAGGTCTATCTGAAGGTCGAAGACGGCATAGTGACGGCGTTTGCGCATGAAGTCCGTGCATGCGCACTGGGGCAGGCCTCGGCCTCCATCATGGCGCATCACATCGTTGGGGCTTCCACCGGCGAAATCCGGCAGGCGCGGGAAGATATGCTCGCCATGCTGAAACAGGACGGTGAGGGACCGACGGGCCGTTTTGCGGACATGCGGGTGCTTTTGCCGGTCAGGGATTTCAAGGCGCGCCACGCGTCCACCATGCTGACCTTTGAGGCGGTGGTCGATGCGCTCGATCAGATCGAAGGCCGGCCGGCTCTCAACGTCGCGGGTTAACTGATGTGCGGCGAACCGGGCTGCCGGCACCAGCAGACAGCGGTGAAAACCGGGCGATCCCGCAACTGGGCGGGCAGCTTCGCAAGGACACCGGGACGGCTTTTCGGCGTCGGCTTCATCAGGCTGTATCAGCTCACACTGTCAGGTTTCGTTGGTAATTCCTGCCGCCACATCCCGACCTGTTCCGAATATGGCTATGAGGCGATTGCCCGCCATGGGCTCTGGGCTGGCGGCTGGATGACGCTGTTTCGTGTGGCGCGCTGCGGCCCTGGCGGCACCAGCGGGCTGGACCCGGTGCCGGAAGAACTCGATGGCAGCAAACGCTGGTGGATGCCGTGGCGTTACTGGAGCCGAAATCGATGAATGACTATGTGGCCCTGCTGCACAGCATCGTGCTTGGCCCCGGCAAGCGGCTCATCATGGCCGATCTCAGGGCGCTGGCGGAAGAGCTGGGATTTGCAGAATGCAGGACGCTTGTGGCGACAGGAAATCTGGTTTTTCGCACTGAGGCGGCACCTGTTCGCGAGATCGAGGACAGGCTGGAGCGCGCCTTTGAGGCCCGTTTCGGCAAACATGTCGATATTCTCGTTCGTTCGGGCGGCGACTGGCTGAAGCTGGCGGCGGACAATCCGTTTCCGCATGGCAATCCACCTGACGTCTGCGTTCGGGTCATGCGGAAGCCGCTGGACGGGAGCGTTCTTGGATTATTTGACAAGTCTCGTCAGCGGGAAGAGGTTGCCGTGGTCGGCGGTGACCTGTGGATCGATTTTCAGGGGAAACCGAGCGAGAGCCGGCTGCTGTCGGTCCTGACCACCAAAAGGCTTGGTATCGGCACGACCCGCAACGCCAATACGGTCAATGGTCTCGCGGAAATGCTTCGCTGACCTGCCCTTCACCTTTGACTGGAATGGCAAAAGCCTTTATCAGCCTGCCTGTTCGCTTATCGCGGGCAAATCATTATTCCAACACCACCCGCATTCGTTGGCGGGACTGGACAGGAGCACGAGACGATGTCTGAAGCCATTTCCCTTACATTTCCCGATGGATCCGTGCGCAGCTACCCCGCCGGCACGACCGGCCGTGAGGTCGCCGAATCCATCTCCAAATCGCTTGCCAAGAAGGCCGTCGCCATTGCGCTTGACGGCACCGTGCGCGATTTGTCCGAGACCATCACCGATGGCAAAATCGAGATCGTCACGCGTGAAGACGGCCGTGCGCTGGAGCTCATCCGCCACGATGCCGCGCACGTGATGGCTGAGGCCGTGCAGGAACTGTGGCCCGGCACGCAGGTGACGATCGGTCCGGTCATCGAAAACGGCTTTTATTACGACTTCGCCAAGAACGAGCCCTTCACGCCGGAAGATCTGCCGAAGATCGAAAAGCGGATGAAGGAAATCATCCTGCGCAACAAGCCGTTTACCCGCGAAATCTGGTCGCGCGAAAAGGCCAAGGAAGTCTTCGCCGCCAAGGGCGAGAACTACAAGGTCGAACTCGTGGACGCGATCCCGGCAGGCCAGGACCTGAAGATCTATTATCAGGGCGACTGGTTCGATCTCTGCCGTGGCCCGCATATGGCCTCCACGGGGCAGATCGGCACGGCCTTCAAGCTGATGAAGGTGGCGGGCGCCTATTGGCGCGGTGACAGCAACAATGCGATGCTGTCGCGCATCTATGGCACCGCCTGGGCGACCCAGGAAGAGCTGGACAATTACCTGCACGTTCTGGCCGAAGCTGAAAAGCGCGACCATCGCCGCCTCGGCCGTGAAATGGACCTGTTCCATTTCCAGGAAGAGGGGCCGGGCGTGGTGTTCTGGCACGGCAAGGGCTGGCGCATGTTCCAGACGCTGACGGCCTATATGCGCCGGCGGCTCGCCAATACCTATCAGGAAGTCAACGCGCCGCAGGTGCTGGACAAGTCGCTGTGGGAAACCTCCGGTCACTGGGGCTGGTATCAGGAAAACATGTTCGCGGTGAAATCCGCCCATGCCTTTACCCATCCCGATGACGAGGAAGCGGATCAGCGTGTGTTTGCGCTCAAGCCGATGAACTGCCCCGGTCACGTCCAGATCTTCAAGCATGGCTTGAAGTCTTACCGCGAAATGCCTGTCCGTCTTGCGGAATTTGGCACCGTGCATCGTTATGAGGCCTCCGGCGCATTGCATGGCCTGATGCGTGTTCGCGGTTTCACGCAGGACGATGCGCATGTCTTCTGCACGGAAGAACAGATGGCGGCGGAATGCCTGCGCATCAACGACCTGATCCTCTCGGTCTACGAGGATTTCGGCTTCAGCGAAGTCGTCGTCAAGCTCTCCACGCGCCCGGAAAAGCGCGTCGGTTCAGACGATCTCTGGGATCGCGCCGAAAGCGTGATGCTGGAGGTTCTGAAGACCATCGAGGAACAGTCCGAAGGCCGCATCAAGACGGGCATCCTGCCGGGTGAGGGCGCGTTTTACGGGCCGAAGTTCGAATATACGCTGAAGGACGCCATCGGCCGTGAGTGGCAATGCGGCACGACGCAGGTGGACTTCAATCTGCCGGAACGCTTCGGCGCCTTCTATATCGACCATAATTCCGAAAAGACGCAGCCGGTGATGATCCATCGCGCCATCTGCGGCTCCATGGAACGCTTCCTCGGCATTCTCATCGAGAACTTCGCCGGCCACATGCCGCTCTGGTTCGCACCGCTTCAGGTCGTCGTCGCCACCATCACCTCGGATGCGGATGATTACGGTCGTGAGGTTGCCGAAGCGCTGCGCGAGGCGGGCATGGCGGTTGAGACCGACTTCCGCAACGAGAAGATCAACTACAAGGTCCGCGAGCATTCGGTGACCAAGGTTCCGGTCATCATCGTCTGCGGCCGCAAGGAAGCGGAAGAGCGCACCGTCAACATCCGCCGTCTCGGTTCGCAGAACCAGACGTCGATGTCGCTCGAGGAGGCGATTACAAGCCTCGTGGACGAGGCGACGCCGCCGGATGTCAAGCGCAAGCTTGCGGCGAAGAAGCAGGTTGCCTGATAACAGTTACGGCCCCTTTGGGGGCCGTTTTTGTTTGCGGGGTGAGGGACGCTTAAAGCTCTCTGAAGTCATCCTCGGGCTTGACCCGAGGATCCACAGTCTGGCGGGGGAATGGATCCTCGGGTCAAGCCCGAGGATGACGTGGAGGGTGGTGGGTCCCTCCGCATAACTCGCCTCCGACGAGACGATGAATGTGCAATGTCGGCTACTCGAAATCCCCGGTCATGTCTTCCGGCGCCTGGTCCTTCATCAGCACTTCCACATCCGAATCCCGGCCGGACGTGACCTTGAAATTGCGCTGGAAGACCTTGTCCTTGTTGCGGGCGATGGCGGTATATTCGCCTTCGGCCAGCACCATGGTCGAAAAGGCGCTTACGCTTTCATTGACCACGTCGCCGCCGCCGTTCAACACCGACCAGGCCGTATCGGCAATGGCTTCGCCGCCCTCTTCGGAAACGAGCTTGAGGGTGATCTGCGCCGCCTGATGCTGCAGCGTCGCTTCAGTCAGCTTGCCGGCTTCGACCTGGATATCGGCACGCACCACGGCGTTGACGTTGCCGTATTCCGAAACCACGTGATAGGTGCCGGCATTCAGCCGCACGATGGTGTTGGGCTTGATGTCGGCCATCACGAGACCGCGCTCGCCATCCGGTCGCGCATCGGAGGAATAGACGGAGAATTTCAGCTGGTTGCCGGAAATCTGCTTGTCGGAGCCGGCAACGGCGTTCAGCACGAAACCGCCGGCATCGAGGATCAGTACCTGTTTCTGGACATTGCCGGAGGCCGGGACATTGAGCTTCTTGGTGACACCCGCACGGCCGAAGGCGACGTTGACGAAATATTCGCCCGGCACCAGATGGAATTCCGCCGAGCCGCCCTCTGAGCTTGCCAGCATCGGCAACTTGCCGTCCGCGCCTGGAATGGGGCTGAAGACGCGCCAGGAGAGGCCTTCCTTCACCGCTTCGCCTTCGCTCGTCAGCTTGGCTTCCATGGCGATATCGCGGGCGGTGCTTGTCGGGGCGTTGGGAGCGGAAGGGGCGGTGAAAGCGTTGAGTTTCGGCATTTTCGGCGTGCCGCCGAGTTGCTTGAAATCCTTAAAGGCGTCCTGCGACAAGGCTGCCTGCGATAAAACGCCGATCGCGGCGAACGCAATGACCAGACGTGCCGCGATTTTGATTGCCGACATTTTCGATACCGATTGACTTCTTGATTTTCCCGGATCACTTCAAAACCAATGCCGTGGCTATTTCAAGGCCCTAGTTTCTCGATGACAGCAGAATGGAAGATATTTGACCATGACCAGCGATATCAAGCTCCTCGATTATCTCAAGGTTCGCCGCTCCATACCGGCCCTGCAACTCAGCGAACCCGGACCTTCGAAAGGTGAAATCGAGGAAATCCTGCGCCTTGCCGTGCGCGTGCCCGACCATGGCAAGCTCGCCCCCTGGCGTTTCGTGGTTTATCGCGGTGAGGAGCGGGTGCGTCTCGGCGAGACGGCGCTCAGGATCGCGCTCGAGAAGAATCCCGATCTCGATCTGCAGCAGCAGGAAGCGGAGCGTACGCGCTTCACCCGCGCGCCTGTTGTCATTGCCGTCATCAGCACCGCAAAACCGCATTTCAAGATTCCCGAATGGGAGCAGGTCATGTCCGCCGGCGCCGTGTGCCTCAACGTCATCTTCGCGGCCAATGCCAATGGTTTTGCGGCGAACTGGCTGACGGAATGGCTTGCTTTCGATCCGGCATTCCTTGCGGAGATCGGCGTCAGCGCTGAAGAAAAGGTCGCGGGTTATATCCACATCGGCTCGACGACATTCCCGCCGGTGGAGCGACCACGCCCCGAATTGGCGGACGTCGTCACCTGGGTCGGGGACATCTGATGTTCTACACCACGGATACCAACCAGCACGGCCTGCCGCATGACCCGTTCAAGGCGATCGTTGCGCCGCGGCCGATCGGCTGGATCGGCTCGAAGGGCAGGGAGGGCGTCCTGAACCTCTCGCCCTATTCCTTCTTCAACGCGATTTCGGACCGGCCGAAGCTCGTCATGTTCTCCTCGAGCGGCCGTAAGGACAGCCTGCGTAATGTCGAGGAGAGCGGGGTGTTCACCGCCAATCTCGTCAGCCGCCATCTGGTGGACCGGATGAATGCGTCTTCCGCGCCGGTTGCTTATGATGTGGATGAGTTTCAGCTTGCAGGCCTCACCGCCGTTGCCGGTCGGGTTGTGGATGCGCCCTATGTGGGCGAGGCTCTAGCGGCTCTGGAGTGCCGCGTGACGCAGATCCAGCAACTGATGGATGTCGAGGGAAAGCCATCCGACTCGTGGATGGTGATCGGGCAGGTCATGGCGATCCATATCGATGAGACGATCATTCGTGATGGCCGCATCGACATGGGGCTTGCGCGTCCCGTGGCGCGCATGGGCTATATGGATTATTGCGATGGCGGCAGCGATGTATTCCAGCTGCAGCGCCCCTCTGCTGCGCCATCAGTATAATCCTTCGCCGGCAAGGGTTAAATTTTATGGTGAACCAAACGTAAACCATTTGCGCCTAGAGTTTTATACATGGTGGCGGCGATGATGCCGTCATCCATTGTATGAATGTGTTTCGAGGCTCAGGTGATCGTACAGGCATTTCTTCGCTGGTCTGAAAAGGCTGGATCGGGCGAGCGGGCAAAAGCCGCCAATGCGCTCGGCCGTGCCTATCTGCAGTCCGACATGGCGCGGGAAAACCGCGATGCCGCCTATATGGCGATGACCTATCTTCTCGATGATCCTTCGCCGCGTGTGCGGCTGGCGCTTGCCGAGGCGCTGGCGGATGCCCATGATGCGCCGCGCGCCATTCTCGTTTCGCTTGCCGAAGACCAGCCGGAAATCGCCTGCACGGTGATTGCCCGTTCGCCGGTTCTCGGTGAGGCCGATCTGGTTGATCTGGCCGGGCGCGGCGAAAGCCTGACGCGCTCCCTCATCGCCGCAAGGCCGGGCCTGCCGCGCGGTGTCTGCGCCGCACTCGCCGAAGTCGGCGATCTGCCGGAAACTCTCATCCTGCTCGAAAATGACGGCGCCTTCATCACACCGTTTTCGCTGCGGCGCATTGCCGAGCGTCACGGCTCGGATGCCGATATCCGCGACCTCCTGCTTCGTCGTGACGCCTTGCCTGCCGATGCGCGTCACCTGTTGATGGGCCGTATCAGCGAGGCGCTTGCGGGCTCCGCGCTGGTTCATGCGATGATTGCGCGCAACCGTGCCGACAGTCTTTTCCGCGAAGCGGAGGATGCCGCCACCATCCTCATCGCTGCCGGTGTTTCTTCACCGGAACTGCCGGCGCTGGTGGAACATCTGCGCCAGCGGCTGGAACTGACGCCGGCGTTGCTCATCCATGCCGTCTGTTCGGGGCGGCTGGAGTTCTTCACGGCGGCGATGGTCAATCTTTCCGGTCTCGATGACCGCAAGGTGCGCGCCATTCTGGCCACCGGGCGACCGCATGCGCTGAAGGCCCTGTTCCAGTCGATCGGTCTTTCGGGTGATGTGGTCGACGTTTTCATCGAAGCGACGCTGATGTGGCGCCGCGCCGCCCGCTCGCAGCTTTCGGAGGCCGCGGCCTCCGTCTCGGCCGAATTGCTGGCGCATTTCCGTGACGTGAGCGGCTCCGAAACGTTGTTCGAACTGCTGCATGCCGTGCGCAAGCTGGCCATTGCGGAGGAGCGGCAGAAGGCACGGTATTATGCGGAAGCGCTTTCGGTTGAGGCGGCGTAAGATCCGTGATGTTTCCGGGTAGGAGCGTCCCCACGCCCTCATTCCTGTGCTTGTCACAGGAATCCAGCTGACGCGCGTCTGCGCGGCGAAAAGATTCGCTCTCAGCCCAAGGACTTGGGCTGGCTAGATTCCTGTGACAAGCACAGGAATTGTCTGTCGAAAAAGTGCTTTATTGTTCGGGACGTTGGATGACCTCCGAGGCGGCCACCCCGGAGGCCATGCGGTTGTACGCCC
>NZ_JBIVYG010000034.1:0-21765 GCF_044769685.1 Agrobacterium sp. NPDC090283
CTTAAACTCTTCGCTGAAATTCGATTTGCCCATGATGCTCTTCTTGCCTCAAAATTAGGAAAGAAGGTGTCTACAAATCTTGGGGCTATTCAGAAGAACGAAAGCCGTGCGCGGTATGCTCTGCCTCAGTCACCCCCATCCGCCGTAGAGCTGAATTCATAGAATTTTCGGAAAGAATCTTCTTGCCAGACATCATAGAAGGAAAGACATAGGGCTTATCGCCAAACAGCTCCTTCATCTCCGTGAGAACTTCCACTGCTTGTGTCGAAAGCGGCACATGATGCTCTCTGCGCATTTTGGTTTTCTCTGCAGGTATGGTCCAAACTAACTTATCAAAATCGAGTTCAGTCCACTCCATCGAGCGCGTCTCACCGGGTCTGGCAAAACACAAGGCTTGGATTTTCAAGGCAGCCACCAACGAGGGCCAACCTTCGTAGCCGTAAATCGCCCTCATCAGGCCGCCCATCTCAGCCTTCGTCGTTAAGGCGGCGTAGTTGACCGGCACATGGCGTTGGAGAGCCCCGCGTAGTGCCGACGTCGGGTCATTCTCGGCCCTCGCTGTCGCGATGGCGTAGCGAAACACGCGACCGATGGCAGCGCGAGTAGCCAGTGCGCTCTCCACACGGCCGCTCTTTTCGATGCTGGTCAGCACCGCGAGGACATCCCGCGCCGTGATCTGGGTGACCGGGTGAGGCCCCAGCTTTTCGGCAAGGTCCTTCAACATCCATTTGTTTTTGGTGATTGTGGGCTCTGCGCGCTTGTCGCGTTTCAGCTTTTCAATGAACTCATCCGCAATGATGCCGAAGGTGTTTCCGGCAGCGGCCTTGGCGGCAAGCTGATCACGCTTCTTGGCCAACGACGGGTCTAGGCCCTCAGAGAGCTTCTTCTTCGCCTCGTCGCGCAATCGACGGGCGTCCGCCAGCCCCACCGTCGGGTACGACCCAATCGTCAGTGTTTTTCGCTTTCCAAAAAAATCGTAATCGAGACGCCAGGACTTGCCACCGGCAACGGATATGTAGAGGTAAAGCCCCTTTTCATCAGATAGCTTGCGCGGCTTGCTGTCGGCTTTGGAGTTCTTAACCTGAATGTCTGTCAGTGCCATTTTACGGTATCGGCTTCCCACCACGATGACGAATACCGTGATTTTTACCGACAAAATTGCTGGATGTCACTGCATACCGTTGCACGACCTTACGCGTGCGCGAGGCAAAAACGCTGGAAAATCAGCGCTTGTTGGACGTCGTTGATCTTGTTGGAAAGGTCGCTGGAGCGGGTGAAGGGAATCGAACCCTCGTATTCAGCTTGGGAAGCTGCTGCTCTACCATTGAGCTACACCCGCGCACTCATTAAGACATCGGATAGTTCGCAGCGGGTGTCAAGCACCCGCCGGGTTGGTTATTCGGCGCGAAAATGCTTGGAGAGCTTCAGCCCCTGCGCCTGATAGTTGGAACCGAGACCGGTGCCATAGAGGCCTTCCGGTTTCTGCAGCATATGCTCGTAAACCAGTCGGCCGACGATCTGGCCGTGTTCGAGGATGAAGGGCACTTCATGGCTGCGGACTTCGAGCACGGCGCGGCTGCCTGTGCCGCCGGCCTCGGCGTGGCCGAAGCCGGGATCGAAGAAGCCGGCGTAGTGCACACGGAATTCGCCCACCAGCGGATCGAAGGGCGTCATTTCGGCCGCATAAAGCGGCGGCACGTGAACGGCTTCGCGCGAAACGAGAATATAGAATTCATCGGGATCGAGGATCAGTTCCGCGCGGCCACGAGCATAGAGAGGCTCCCAGAAATCGAGAACATCGTGCTGGGCCTTCTTGTCGACATCGACCACCGCCGTGTGATGTTTGCCGCGATAACCGATCAGCCCGTTTTCGCCGAAACCCTTGAGATCGATCGAGAGCGCGATGCCGCCGCCCGTCACATTCGGGCTCTCGCTGGCGACAAGCATTTCCGTCTCGTGCAGCGTCAAAAGCTCGCTTTCATTGAGCAGTGAATGGCCGATGCGGAAGCGGATCTGCGACAGGCGCGAGCCGCGGCGCACAACGATGGGGAAAGTGCGTGGGCTGATTTCCAGATAGAGCGGACCGGCATAGCCGGCCGGTATCTTGTCGAATTCCTGCGCGCCGTCAGTCATGACGCGGGTGAAGATATCGAGACGGCCGGTCGAGCTTTTCGGATTGGCCGAGGCTGACATGTCCGCCGGCAGCGCCAGGCTTTCCATCAGGGGAACGATATAGACGCAACCGGTCTCCAGCACCGCGCCCTGGGTAAGGTCGATCTCGTGCAGGCTGAGGCGATTGAGCTTGTCGATGACGCGGGTTCCCGGACCGGGCATGAAACTGGCGCGCACGCGATAGGCCTTCGAGCCCAGCCTGAGATCGAGGCTGGCGGGCTGTACCTGATCGACATCGAGATCGGCCTCGCTCTTCAGCTTGCCGCCCGCAAACAGCGCCTTGATCGCGCCATCCGCCAAAATGCCCGTGGTTCTGGTCATGGTCATCATTCCTTTTTACGGCGACAAAACCAAAAGGAAAGCATTGACGCAAGCCGGTAACGGCAGTATGGCAAGCTTATCCCGTGGTGATTTGGCCGGTCGGCTTGCAGCCACGTTAAACAAGTGGCTAAAAAGACCGGGTGATTGAACCGGTCTGCTTTTGCGGCCGGTTTTTTTGTTTTGAAGGGGATCACATGAGCAATAAATGGCGCCCGGCAACCCAGCTGGTTCACGGCGGTACGCTACGCTCACCGTATGGTGAAACGTCGGAAGCGATCTATCTGACCCAGGGTTTCGTCTACGAAAACTCCGAAGCCGCCGAAGCGCGCTTCAAGGGGGAAACGGACGGTTTCATCTATGCCCGCTATGCGAGCCCCACCAATGACATGTTCGAAAAGCGCATGTGCCTGCTGGAAGGCGCTGAAGACGCCCGCGCGCTTGCCTCCGGCATGGCTGCCGTCACTGCCGCCATCATGTGCCAGCTGCGCGCCGGCGACCATATCGTTGCCGCACGCGCCCTCTTCGGCTCCTGCCGCTGGGTGGTCGAGACGCTTGCGCCGAAATACGGCATCGAATGCACGCTGATCGACGGTCGCGATCTCGGCAATTGGGAAAAGGCGATCCAGCCGAACACCAAGCTGTTCTTTCTGGAAAGCCCGACCAACCCGACGCTCGAAGTGGTGGATATTGCCGGCGTGGCGAAGCTTGCCAACCAGATCGGTGCGAAGGTGGTGGTCGACAACGTCTTTGCGACGCCACTGTTCCAGAAGCCACTCGAACTCGGCGCGCATATCGTCGTTTATTCCGCGACGAAACATATTGACGGCCAGGGCCGCTGCCTGGGCGGCGTGATCCTTTCCGACAAGAAGTGGATCGAGGAAGAGTTGCAGGATTATTTCCGCCATACCGGCCCGGCCATGTCGCCGTTTAATGCCTGGACGCTTCTGAAAGGCATCGAGACCCTGCCGCTGCGTGTGAAGCAGCAGACGGCCAATGCCTCTAAAATTGCCGATTTCCTCGCCGATAACGGCAAGGTCGCCAAGGTCATCTATCCCGGCCGCGCCGACCATCCGCAGGCTGATATCATCGCCCGACAGATGTCCGGCGGCTCGACGCTGGTGGCTTTCGAACTGAAGGGCGGCAAGGAAGCGGCCTTCAAGCTGCAGAACGCGCTGGAAATCGTGAAGATTTCCAACAATCTCGGCGACGCGAAGAGCCTCATCACCCATCCCGGCACAACGACGCACAAGAACCTTACCGACGAGGCGCGTGCCGAACTCGGCATTTCCGGCGGCACGCTCCGCCTTTCCTGCGGCATCGAGGACACCGACGATCTGCTGGAGGATCTGGCGAAGGGTCTGGCGGCCGTTTCGGCCTGAAAATTCAATCGGCAAATCGCCATGGCCTGACCGCGTGTCGGGCCATGGTTCGTCTGCACGGTCCAAAAAGACCGCATCAGGCAACCAATATTTACCTTTCCCGTTATCCCTAACGGTGGAAAACAGCGCAACAGGAGACGCCTCCTGCCCGTCAAGTCATTCATTTTCTTGACGATAGCCAGAGCCTATAGTGTAGGATGTGGTGGCAGGCATAATATCGAGGTGTGGCGCGTATGTATCGTGCTCTGACAAGGGATATCGAGGTAACGGTCGATCCGTATTATCTCGAGGAACAATCCGACCCGGATGACGATCGCTACGTCTGGGGCTATAAAGTCGTGATCGCGAACAATTCCGATATTCCGGTTACCCTCGTCAATCGCTATTGGCACATCACCGATCAGAACGGACAGGTGGATGAGGTGTATGGGCCGGGCGTCGTGGGTGAGAAGCCGCATCTGAAACCGGGCGACAGCTACGAATATTCCTCCGGCTGCCCGCTGGATACACCTTCCGGCCTGATGTTTGGCCATTATGAAATGGAAACGGAAAACGGCGAGGTGTTCAACGTCACCATACCCGCCTTTTCGCTGGATTCACCCGGCCTGATGCGGGTTCTGAACTGACCCCCACCCGGCAATGAAAAAGCCGCGCCCTTGAGAACGCGGCTTTCATTCAGGCATTTTCAAATTCGCTGACATCGTAGCGATAGGTCGTGGAGCAGAACTCGCAGGTCACGGCAATGGCGCCGTCTTCCTCGCTCGCCTTGATCTCCTCGGCAGTGAAGCCTGACAGCACGCCCTTGATCTTGTCCCGCGAGCAGCTGCAACGGTCGAAAACCGCCTGAGGATCATAGATACGCACGCCGCTCTCATGGAAAAGCCTGAAGAGAAGGCGTTCCACCGGCACCTGCGGATCGGTCAACTCGTCGGTATCCACCGTGTTCAGCAGCGTGACGGCTTCCGTCCAGGCATCATCCTCCTGCACCTCGTGACCGCCTTCATCGCCATCGCCGCCATGCAGGTCGCGCATACGCAGCCGCTCGGGGGCCTGCGGCAGGAACTGCGCGATAACGCCGCCCGCGCGCCAGCCATGACGCGGCTTGCCTTCGCCATCACGGTCGAAGAACTCGGCAACGCCCAGCCGCACGCGAGTGGGAAGCTGTTCCGACTGGCGGAAATAAACCCCGGCAATGTCTTCCAGCGAGGAGCCATCGAGCGGCACGATGCCCTGATAAGGCTGCATGCCCGCACCCTGATCGATCGTGAAGGCCAGAATGCCGTTGCCGAGCAATTGCTCCGGCGACGTCGCCCCCGCCGCAATCGCCTCCGCCAGCCGCTCCTCATCGAAACGGGCATAAGCGCGCATGCTTTCCGGCGCGGTGAAATCCGCGACCAACAGGTCAACCGGTCCGTCACCCTTGGTCTGGACGGTCAGCTTGCCGGAAAACTTGAGGGACGTGCCGATCAGCGCCGTCAGAACGGTCGCTTCCGCCAACAGGCGGGCGACCGCCGCGGGATAGTCGTGCCGCTCGAGGATGGCGTTCAGCAGCGGACCCACCTGTACGGCGCGGCCGCGCACATCCAGACCTTCGACCTGAAAGGGCACAACCTTGTCGTCGCCAGCAAAATCGAGATCGTCCAGTTCAACCGTTACATCTGCCATGTCATACTCCCTGGCGCAGCCGTGGCGCCGCTACCGTCCAAAAGTCCGGCTTTTAAAATGTGCTTTTTCCGCTTGTCGCACAGAGACCCGGGAAGAGAAACCGCTTCCGGGGAAAAACGTGCAAATCGTGACGATGGCCCGCCAGCAAAACCGACGAGCCTCTTCGAAGTCCCACAGATGGTAATCTATGCCGCCAAGTTCAAGCACCCGGCCTGACGCGTATCAGACCGGGGGATCCTGGTCAGAGGACGCCCATGCACCATGCGATGATGGACTTCTGCGCGTGGAGGCGGTTTTCCGCCTCGTCGAAGACCACGGATTGCGGACCGTCGATCACGGCATCCGTCACTTCCTCCCCGCGGTGCGCCGGCAGGCAATGCATGAACAGCGCGTCTTTTTCCGCCTTCGCCATCAGGGTTTCATTCACCTGATAGGGCTGGAAGATGTTGTGGCCGCGCGCCTTGTGTTCCTGGTTCATGGACACCCAGGTATCGGTGACGACGCAGTCCGCACCCGCAACGGCCTTGTCGGCATCATGGCACAGCATGATCTCGCCGCCATTGTTGCGCGCCCAGTTCAGGAACTTGTCATGGGGTTCGGAGCCCATCGGCACGGCCATCGTCATGCGGTAACCGAAACGGGCTGAGCCTTCCACGAAGGAATGCAGGACGTTGTTGCCGTCACCCGTCCAGGCAATGGTCTTGCCTTTGACGGGGCCGCGATGTTCCTCGAAGGTCATGATGTCAGCCATGATCTGGCAGGGATGCGTGTCATCCGTCAGGGCGTTGATGACCGGCACCGTCGCATGTTCGGCAAGCTCCAGCAGGCGCGAATGATCCGTCGTGCGGATCATGATGGCGTCGACATAACGCGACAGGACCTTGGCCGTATCGCCGATCGTCTCGGCGCGACCGAGCTGCATTTCAGTACCAGAGAGGAAAAGCGTCTCGCCACCGAGCTGGCGCATGCCGACATCGAAGGAGACGCGGGTGCGGGTCGAAGGTTTTTCGAAGATCATTGCCAGCATCTTGCCGGCAAGCGGCTTTTCCGCCGTTCCGGCCTTGGTGGCGGCCTTGCGCGCCCGGGCATCGTCGAGAATTGCCCGCAGGTCCTGCGAGCTGACGGCCGACAGGTCGAGAAAATGTTTAGGTGAAGCCATTTCAAACTGTCCCATGCTCGCGAGCCTCGGGGAAGAGGCCCGCCCTTTATTGTTTCCTCAGGCGATTTTCGCCTGTTTCGCTGTCAGGGAGGCGGCGGCCGCTTCCACGCGTGCCAGACCCTCGCGGGCCTCTTCCGCCGTGGTGACGAGCGGCGGCAGAAGACGGATGACGTTATCGCCCGCCGGCACGCCCAGCAGATGCTCGGTGCGCATGGCCTGCAGCAGTTCGCCCGATGGAACCTTGGCCTTGATGCCGAGAAGCAGGCCTTCGCCGCGAATTTCCTCGATGACATCAGGATAACGATCCTTCAGCGAGGCAAGGCCCTGGCGGAAGACCAGCGCGACATCACGAACCTTTTCCAGAAAGCCCTCGGAGAGGACGACATCGAGCACCGCATTGCCAACAGCCATGGCCAGCGGGTTGCCGCCATAGGTGGTGCCATGCACGCCTGCCGTCATGCCGGAAGCGGCATCCGCCGTCGCAAGGCACGCGCCGAGCGGGAAACCGCCGCCAATACCCTTGGCAACCGCCATGATATCGGGCGCAACACCCGTCTGCTCATAGGCGAAGAGCTTGCCCGTGCGGCCGACACCGGTCTGCACCTCATCGAAAATCAGCAGCATGCCATGCTCGTCGCAGAGCGACCGCAGCAGCTGCAGAAATTCCTTGCTGGGCGCGCGAATGCCGCCTTCGCCCTGAATGGGCTCGATCAGAAGCGCGGCCGTCTCAGCCGTGATCGCGGCCTTCAGCGCATCGACATCACCGAAGGGCACCTGGTCGAAACCCTCGACCTTGGGACCGAAACCTTCGAGATATTTCTGCTGACCACCGGCGGCGATCGTCGCCAGCGTACGGCCATGAAAGGCGCCTTCGAAGGTGATAATCCGGAACTTTTCCGGATGTCCCTTGGAATAATGATAACGGCGCGCGGTCTTGATCGCGCATTCCAGCGCTTCCGCGCCGGAATTGGTGAAGAAGACCTTGTCCGCGAATGTCGCTTCCGTCAGGCGCTTTGCAAGCTTTTCCTGGCCCGGTACTTCATAAAGGTTCGAAACGTGCCAGACCTTCTCGGCCTGGGTCTTGATCGCTTCCACGAGGTGCGGATGGGCGTGGCCCAGCGAGTTGACCGCGACACCGGCTGCAAAATCCAGATATCGTTCGCCGCTTTCCGTGAACAGCCAGACGCCCTCGCCTCGCTCGAAGCGCAGGGGGGCTCTTGCAAACGTATCGAACAATGGCGCGGCGGCTTCGGCCATGGCTGTATCACTCCTTGCGCGGATGCGCTGTCAGACGGTTGTCAATAGGCTTTCGGGGTTATCCCTTGCCTGAAAATCAAAAATGCCGCCTCGCGGCGGCAGGGGCACTATTGTCACTTCGCCTGCCGATGTCAACAAAAGTCCGCGTTTCCCGGGCTTCTCAAGCACTAGTAGGAGGCGGACGGCGAGGCCCAAGGTGTTGCCTTTCAGACTCAACTCGCCAGCAAGTTGGGGAAAACCGGAAAATCGATTCCAGATGATTCCCGCGACTCTTGCCACGGAGTCAGGCTGGCACTAGGTTAATCGCTAATTACTAGACTGCATTGCGGCGGAACTAGTCACCAAAAATCCGGCGGAAACCACGCTCGCGGCACGCCCGCGAGACGGAGAGGGATTCTGCCGACATTATACGCGACGAGCGGAGAAGCGGCATGAACTGGACAGACGAGCGGGTCGAAAAACTCAAGAAATTGTGGTCCGAGGGGCTTAGCGCCAGCCAGATAGCGGCGCAGCTGGGCGGCGTCAGCCGCAATGCCGTGATCGGCAAGGTCCATCGCCTTAACCTGCCTGGCCGCGTGAAGGCCGGCGGCCCGGTCACTTCGGCGCGTTCCGCGCCCAAGCGCGCTGCCGCCCCCGCCCCACGCGCGACGAATTTCGCAAACCGCGTCAGCGCAGCCCCCGCGCGGGCCTTGAACCGCTCCAACGCGGCAACGGCGCTGCACGAGGAGATCGATATCGAGACCGCCGAAGTTCTCGAATACGTTCCTTCCAAGAACGTCGTTACGCCAATTTCCCGTCGCCTGACGCTGACGGAACTGACGGAACGCACCTGCAAGTGGCCGGTTGGCGACCCCTTGAAAGACGATTTCCATTTCTGCGGTTGTGAAGCACTGGAATCTTCGCCCTATTGCAAGTTCCATGCAAAGCTCGCCTACCAGCCGGTAAGCGAGCGTCGCAAGGCTTGAGTGTTGCGGCACGCATTCGACACTCAAAAACTACGGGCCTTCGGGCCCGTTTTTTTATGGCGAAATTCAAGGCGGCTCCGCCTTGCAGCACGCATTGTTTAAGAGGCGCTCCAATCCTTGTTCTTGCGCAATCTGCGGACGCAAACCGCGACGCGTCCCTTACTGCAAATGCTCTGAATTCGTCGGCGGCGTGCCGCATCCTTCCTCCTGAGAGGCTTCACTGCGCAATCCGGATTTCAGCGGACGTCCATCACCCTCAAGAATGACAGGGGTGCCGCATTTGCGGAAGGCTCAAAATCGAAAGGCCCGACACCATTCCGGTCCCGGGCCTTCTGATTTTTGGGGAATTATCCTAAGTGAAACCATCGGTTTCGGTTTTGCTCAGGCTTCCATCGAATATCCGGCGCCGCGCACGGTGCGGATGACATCCTGCATATGCGAAAAATTGAGCGCCTTGCGCAGACGCCCGACATGCACGTCGACGGTACGCTCATCCACATAGATATCGTGGCCCCAGACGCCGTCCAGCAATTGCGAGCGGGAGAATACCCGGCCCGGAGAGGTCATCAGGAATTCCAGCAGCCGGAACTCCGTCGGACCGAGGCGCACTTCGCGGCTTTTGCGGTGAACGCGATGGGTCTCGCGATCCAGTTCGATATCACCGCATTTCAGCACCGAAGACAGAACCTCGGGACGAGCCCGGCGCAGCATGGCCTTGACGCGGGCCATGAGTTCCGGCGTCGAGAACGGCTTGACGACATAATCGTCGGCACCGGTGGCAAGGCCACGAACCCGTTCGCTTTCCTCGCCGCGCGCCGTCAGCATGATGATGGGCAGGCGTTCGGTTTCCGGCCGCATTCTAAGCCGCCGGCACAGTTCGATGCCGGAAACGCCGGGCAACATCCAGTCCAGGATGAGAAGATCCGGAATACGCTCCTGCAGCCTGATTTCCGCCTCGTCGCCACGGGGTATCGTGTCGACGTCATATCCCTCAGCCTCGAGATTGTAACGAAGCAGGACGCTCAGCGCTTCCTCGTCTTCCACAACTGCAATCTTGGGCACCATATGCTAACTCCGCAAGCCGCTGCTTGTCTGTTACTCGGTCACCGAACCGAGCGTGTTGGAACTGTCGTCCTTCGGACGCTCGCCCTCCGGCTGGCTGCCGGTGGTCATGTAATAGATCGTCTCGGCGATATTGGTGGCGTGGTCGCCGATACGCTCGATGTTCTTGGCGCAGAAAAGAAGATGCGTGCAGGTGGTGATGTTGCGCGGATCTTCCATCATGTAGGTCAGAAGCTCGCGGAAGAGCGACGTATACATGGCGTCGATTTCTTCGTCGCGCTCGCGGATGGCATTGGCCTTCTCGGCGGAACGTGTGGAATAGACGTCAAGGACTTCCTTGAGCTGCACCAGTGCCAGCTCCGACAGATGCTCGATGCCGCGGGCGAGCTTGCGCGGCACGCCGGTTCCGGCAACCGCGATGACGCGCTTGGCGGTGTTCTTACCGAGATCACCGACGCGCTCGAGGTCGCCGGCGATACGCAGGGTGCCGATGATCTCGCGAAGATCGGCCGCCATCGGCTGGCGTCTGGCGATGGTGACGATGGCCTTGTCGCCGATCTCCCGCTCGGAATGGTCGAGGATCGTATCGTCGGAAATGACCTTCTGCGCAAGCGCGGCATCGGAATTGACGAGCGCACGCACGGCGTCGGCGCACATCTGTTCCGCAAGACCGCCCATTTCCGCGATGCGGCGCGTCAGAAACTTCAATTCATCGTCATAGACGGAAACGATATGCGAATGGGTTGTTGTCTGTGTCATGGTCTAGTCCTCCGGCTCGGCCCGCATGCGCGTGCCCGGAAGCGGGCACGGCAGAGGCACCAGTCTTGTTCGGTTTCGATAAAGCGCCGGCCGGGATCAGCCGAAGCGGCCCATGATGTAGTCCTGCGTGCGCTGGTCGTCGGGATTGGTGAACATCTTGTCGGTTTCGTTTTCCTCGACAAGATGGCCAAGATGGAACATGGCCGTGCGCTGGGAAACACGGGCCGCCTGCTGCATGGAGTGCGTGACGATGACGATCGTATAATTGGTGCGCAGCTCGTGGATCAGCTCCTCGACCTTTGCGGTCGCAATCGGGTCCAGCGCCGAGCAGGGCTCGTCCATCAGGATCACTTCCGGGCTGACGGCAACCGCGCGGGCAATGCACAGACGCTGCTGCTGACCACCGGAAAGGCCGGTGCCGGATTCGTGCAGACGATCCTTCACCTCGTTCCAGAGACCCGCCTTCTGCAGGCTCTGCTCGACGATCTGATCCATATCCGCCTTGTTGCGGGCGAGACCGTGGATGCGCGGGCCGTAGGAAATATTCTCGTAGATCGACTTCGGAAAGGGGTTCGGCTTCTGGAACACCATGCCGACACGGGCGCGCAGTTCCACGACATCGATCTGCTGATCGTAAATATCGTCGGTGTCGAGCGTGATCTTGCCGGTGACCCGGCAGCCGTCGATCGTATCATTCATACGGTTCAGGGTACGCAGGAAGGTGGATTTACCGCAGCCGGACGGGCCGATCAGCGCCGTCACCGTATTTTCCCGAACGTTGAGGTTCACGTCGTAAAGCGCGCGCTTTTCGCCGTAATAAACCGAAACGTCCTTGCCGATCATCTTGTATGAGACTTCATTCATTTTCTTGTCCAGCGCCTTTTCAACTGCTGCTTCCGACAACATGTTCATTGCTCAAGCTCCCTCTACCAGCGCCGTTCGAAGCGGCGACGCAACAGGATTGCGCCAACATTCATGACGATGAGGAACAAAAGCAGGATGATGATAGCGCCAGATGTCCTTTCGACAAAGGCGCGCTCGGCTTCGTTCGCCCACATGTAAATCTGCACCGGCAGGGCCGTGGACGGATCCATCGGCGTTGTCGGGTAGTTCGCGACGAATGCCACCATGCCGATCAGCAGCAGCGGCGCCGTTTCGCCCAGCGCGTGGGCGAGACCGATGATGGTGCCGGTCAGGATGCCGGGCATGGCAAGCGGCAGCACATGATGGAAGATCGTCTGCATCTTGGACGCACCGAGACCGAGGGCTGCGGCGCGGATCGACGGCGGCACGGCTTTGAGGGCAGCGCGGGTCGCGATGATGATCGTCGGCAGGGTCATCAGCGTCAGGACGAGACCGCCGACCAGCGAAGCCGAGCGCGGAAAGCCCATGAAGTTGATGAAGACGGAGAGGCCGAGCAGACCGTAAACGATCGAAGGAACGGCCGCGAGATTGTTGATATTCACCTCGATAAGATCCGTCAGACGGTTCTTCGGAGCGAATTCCTCAAGATAGATCGAAGCGGCAACACCAATCGGCAATGACAGCACCAGCACGATCAGCATCATGTAGAAGGAGCCGATCAGCGCCACGCCGACACCCGCCGCTTCCGGACGGCTCGAGGCGCCGTTGACGAAGATACCGGTGTTGAAATGTTTGCCGAGCTGGCCGCTTTCGGCGAGCTGGTTCATCCAGCCGAGCTGCTGGTTCGAGATACGGCGATTGGCCTCATCCGCCGTCAGATCGACCTGGCCCTTGAAGGCGCTGTCGACGTCGCCCGACGCCAGAAGCGTGACGGTGCGCGTGGTGCCGATGACGGCGGGATCGGCGACGACGATGTCGCGAAGCTGCGTACGCACGCTGTCGGAGATCAGGAGGTTGACGGCACGCAGGCCGGCACGGTCCGTCGGCGCAACGCCGAGAACCTTGGCGACGGCATCGCGGGCAACGACCGGATAATTGGCCGTCATCAGTTTCGCCGGGTTCGTGGCGCGCTCATTCTTGGGATCGATGATCTGTTCGGAAAATTCGACCGGAACGGTGATCATCGTCTGCTGGAAGGCGGTGTAACCCTTGGAAACCACCGAGAACAGCAGCAGGAACAGAAAGATGAGGCCGAAGGAAATCGCTGCCATGCCGTAAGCACGGAAGCGGCGTTCGGCGGCATAGCGGCGCTTGATGCCGATATCACGGCGTGTGGCCCTGTTGACGGCAGCACCGGCTGCGGGAGAAACGATGTCGGTCATTCATATTGCTCCCGGTATTTGCGCACGATGTAAAGCGCGTAGATATTCAGGCAAAGCGTGATGGCGAAAAGCGTGATGCCGAGCGCAAAGGCAACCAGCGTCTGCGGCGAGGTGAATTCAAGGTCGCCGGTGAGCTGGCTGACGATCTTGACCGTTACCGTGGTCATGGGCTCGAAGGGATTGAGCTGCAGGCGGGCAGCAACACCTGCCGCGAGAACCACGATCATGGTTTCACCGATGGCACGCGACGCCGTCATCAGCACGGCACCGACGATGCCGGGAAGAGCGGCCGGAATAATGACCCTCTTGATCGTCTCGGAGCGCGTGGCGCCAAGGCCAAGCGAACCGTCACGCAGCGAGCGCGGCACGGCGGTGATGATGTCATCCGACAGCGACGACACATAGGGGATCAGCATGATGCCCATGACGAAGCCGGCGGTGATGACGCTCTGCGCCTGGATGAAGTTGGCGTAGTTGCCCGTCGCCAGACCGTTGATCTGCGTGGAAATGTCTCTGAGGAAAGGACCGACCGTCGTGAGCGCGAAGAAGCCATAGACGATGGTGGGAATGCCGGCGAGCACTTCAAGCAGCGGCTTTGCCATGGAGCGGAAGCGGGGCGAGGCATATTCCGCCATATAGATCGCCGAAAAGAGACCGACCGGAACCGCAACCAGCATGGCGACGAAGCCGATATAAAGCGTGCCGGCGAGCAGCGGGATAAGGCCGAACTGGCCGGAGGAGTCGGTAGCACCCGCCGCGGCAAAACGCGGATCCCAGACCGTTCCGAAGAAGAACTGGTGGGCCGGAACCATGGTGAAGAACTGGATCGCCTCGGTCAGCATCGACAAAACAATGCCGATGGTCGTGAGGATGGCGATGGACGAGGCGACGAGCAGGGCCGCGAGAATGACTTTCTCAACCTGGTTGCGCGCCCGGAAGCGCGGCGCGATCGCACGCAGCGCATAGGCGGCACCACCGAGCGCGGCCAGCAGGACGATGGCGATCATCGCAATGCGGCTGGTGGAGCTCATGGTGTTGAGCGTGTGGGCGGCATCGACCATGAAACGCTCGGGATCACCGGCGATCGCCACACCCTTCGATGCCAGAAGCGGCCGGACCGCAGCCGTATCCGCCTCGACCTGCGCGGTTTCCTCCGGTGTCAGCCGCTGGAGGCCACGGGCGATGGAGGTCACCATGCCGTAGGTCAGGCTCTGCTGCGCTTCGGATTGCGCCCGCACGTCCTCGGGGAAATTACCGCGCACCGCGGAGGTGACGAGCAATGGGCTGACAATGAGCCAGGCACAGAGAATGAACGCCGCGGGCAAAACAGCCCAGACGACCGCGTAGGAACCGTGATAACCGGCACGGGAATGCATGCTGGCGGGGCGACCACCAGACAGGGCGACGGCACGGCGGCTGCCGAGCAGATAGCTGCCGATGCCGATGAGCGCCAGTATCAGCAAAAGGATCGATGTGTTCATTAGAGTTCCCTCGGCGTGCCTCAAGAGCACGGTGCGATATCGGGCAAATCAAAAAGTCATCAAAACGAGACCGCTGGACCATCCAGAGATGCTTGCCGCCTGACTGTAATAAAGTCTGGCAAGCGTCAAGGTTGATACGTCCTATCCATCTGTAATCCATCAATAATCATGTGGATGGCGATGGATGGGAACTGTCAACCGAAGACAATCGCCGAGGCGGAATGGCACCGAAGCGGAACGAGGGGTGCGGCAGGCCGCACCCCTCTTTCTTCATTACATCGAAGCGCCGGCAGCGAACTTGGCGCGGATTTCTTCGCGCTCTTTGTCCGGAGCGGCAACGAGGCCGTAGTTTGCGAGCGGGGAGTCGGGGCCGATCATTTCGTCAGAAACGAAGAACTCGACATATTCCTTGAGGCCCGGGATAACGCCCAGGTGAGCCTTCTTCACGTAGAAGAACAGCGGGCGGGAAACCGGGTACTTGCCGCTGGCAACGGTTTCGGTGGACGGAACGACGCCGGAAACAGTGGCAACCTTCAGGCGGTCAGCGTTGTTTTCATAGAAAGCGAGGCCGAAAACGCCGAGACCGGTCTTGTTGGCATCGATACGAGCCAGCGTTTCGGTGTAGTCGCCGTCGATGTCGACCGCAGCACCGTCCTTACGGACAGCGATGCACTTTGCAGCAGCCTGCTTGGCATCGGTGACGATCTTCTTGATAGCGTCGGTGGCGCCGGCTTCCTTGCAGCCGTCAGCCATGATCTTCTCTTCGAAGACTTCGCGCGTGCCGTGCTTGGAGCCCGGGATGTAAGCGGCGATCGCTACATCAGGCAGTTCCTTGTTGACTTCCGACCACTTCTTGTTGGGGTTGGCAACGAGCTTGCCGTCCTTGACGATTTCAGCGGCGAGAGCGAGGTAAAGATCCTTCGGCTCGAGCTTGATGTCCTTGTTGGACGAGTCCATTGCGAAGACGATACCGTCGTAACCGATCTTCACTTCCTGGACGTCGGCAACGCCAGCAGCCTTACAGGCGGCCAGTTCGTCGCTCTTGATTGCGCGCGAAGCATTGGCGATGTCGATGGTGCCTTCGCCGACGCCGGAGCAAAATGCCTTCAGACCGCCGCCCGTGCCGCCGGACTCAACAACCGGAGCCTTGAAGTTCGGGAAGGTTTCGGCAAAGGTTTCGGCAACGATCTTGGCGTAGGGCAGAACCGTGGAGGAACCGGCAACCTGGATCTGGTCGCGAGCAGCGGCGGCGCCAGCGAAGGCGACAGAAGCCACCAGAGCTGCTGCGGAAAATTTAACGATGTTCATTTGTCTCTCCCGTCGTGGGCTTTGTTGTGGACGCAGCCGATAGCGACACTCGCTCTTAGCTTGCGCTCGGCGACCTTTTCTTAACCACCGTAGCCCCATCCTTTTATGTCACTTTGACGAAAGATTTGTGACAATCTAAATTATTGATTTTACTTGAAAATATTTACGACGTTAAAAGCAGATGCATATTTTATGTCAGAATCTCACGGTGAAGTCCGTACCGCTGCCCAATTCCGATTTAATGATGAGGCGAGCGCGGTGGCGGGTGAGGATGTGCTTGACGATGGCAAGCCCGAGGCCCGTGCCCTTTTTCGAGCGGCTGTCGGCGACGCTGACACGATAAAAACGCTCCGTCAGGCGCGGCACATGTTCGGCGGGAATGCCCGGCCCCTTGTCGATGACACTCACCTCCACCGGCTTGCCGGGTTCGGCCCGCAGCCAGACATCCACGACCTTCCCCTCCTGACCGTATTTGCAAGCATTTTCAACGAGGTTCTGGAACACCTGCACCAGTTCGTCGCGGTCTCCCTGCACCTCTGCCGGCCGATCCGGCAGGTGCAGCGTGATGGTCACATCGAGTTCGTCGGCAAGCGGCAGCAGCGTATCGCGCACGTGGCCGATGACGGGAACGAGATCGACCTTCTGGTCGGGCGCGATGTTGGCCCGCAATTCCAGCCGCGAAAGGGACATGAGATCGTCCACCAGCCTGCTCATGCGGGTTGCCTGATCCAGCATGATGGCAAGGAAACGTTCCTGCGCCGTCGGGTCGTTGCGTGCCGGCCCCTGCATGGTTTCGATGAAACCACGCAGCGAGGCGAGCGGCGTGCGCAGTTCATGGCTGGCATTGGCGACGAAGTCGCTGCGCATCCGGTCGATGCGGCGAAGCTCCGAGACATCGCGGAACGACAGGATGTAGAATGGCGGGCCTGCCCCCTCTCCCACATCCGCACGGGCGATGCGGACGATGAAGACCCGTTCGGAAGGAAAGCGCTCCGAATGTTCGACCTGGTTGGGCTGGCCGGTGGTGATGGTTTCGCGAATGACGTCCAGGAGGCCGGGAGAACGCAGCCGGGCGGAAATATGCGCGCCGGGCGGAAGCAGGCCGAAGGCACGCTCGGCCGCGCCGTTCTGAAACAGCACGCTGGCATTCTTGTCGAGAATGAAAACGGGGGTATCCAGAACCGCGAGGCCCGCCCTTACACCGGAAATGACGTTTTCACCGGGCACTTCCGGCTCATCCGTTTCCGCAGCCGGGTTCCCCCCATCTTTTGCGGAAGCCACCGCTGGCCCATCCCGAACGGCGAGAATGGCAATGACGGCGCAAAGCCACAGGGCAACGGGCATATAAGGCGTGTTGAGTTCGACAACGGCCACGATGGCGAGCATGCTGACGATGAGAATGGGCAACCAGTTCCGGCCGAGCTTCCTTCCCAAACGCCTTAGTCCACCATCGCCTTCCATGACTGCCATTTCAGCCTGCTCTTTCCATTCTCATCTGACAGCGCATCGAAATCTCATAGGCCAGCTTCATGACAGAGATTCATCATCGCGCATTTTCCACAACGTATATGCGCAAAATCGACGCCGCAATCGCTCCCGCCGCCGCACCCCGGTCAACCGGTCCTGTTTCACTTGAATTCTGGCAATGGATGTGAACTCATTGGCGGTGAGTTGCCTTTGCACAACAACAGCAGGAGAAAACCATGGGCGAAGAAACGAAGAAGCGGACGGTCGACATCACCATTGGCGGCAAGCTGCGCAGCTTCGACATCGATGATCCGGTTCTTCCTGACTGGGTTGAGGAAAAGGAGCTTTCCGCCGGCAATTTTCCCTATGACAAGAAGATGAAGCGGGAGGACTACGACACCACGCTGGAGGCGCTGCAGGTGGAGCTGGTCAAGGTGCAGTTCTGGCTGCAGGCCACCGGCAAAAGGGTCATGGCGGTTTTCGAAGGCCGGGATGCGGCGGGCAAGGGCGGCGCGATCTTCGCGGCCCGGGCCTATCTCAACCCCCGCTATGCCCGCGTGGTGGCACTGACAAAACCGACGGAAACCGAGCGTGGCCAATGGTATTTTCAGCGCTACATCTCGCATTTTCCGACCGCCGGCGAATTCGTTCTCTTCGACCGCTCCTGGTATAACCGCGCCGGAGTCGAGCCGGTCATGGGCTTCTGCACGCCGGAAGAACACAAGCGCTTCCTCAAGGAAACGCCTCGTCTGGAAAAGATGCTTGCCCATGAGGACATTCACCTTTTCAAATTCTGGCTCGACATCGGCCGCGAAACGCAGATCGGGCGCTTTCACGACCGCCGCCACAGCCCGCTGAAATGCTGGAAGCTTTCAGACATGGACATAGCTGCGCTTACGAAATGGGACGACTACACGCAGAAACGCGACGAAATGCTGGAAAAAACCCACACCGATGCCGCGCCCTGGACGGTGGTGCGCGCCAATGACAAGCGTCGCGCGCGGTTGAACCTCATCCGCCACATTCTTCTTGCGCTCGATTATGAGGGCAAGGACAAAAAAGCCATCGGCGAGATCGACGACAAAATATTGGGATCTGGACCGGATTTTCTCAAATAGGACCGGAAGACGCGAACAGGCGCCTCCATTCGAGGCGCCCGTTTTTCCCTTACTGGCCCGGCAAAATGCGCACGGAATAAAGATTGACCGGGCGGCCGCTGCCATCGATATCGCTGTTGATGAAGATCCTGCCCGGCGCATTGGGGGCGAGGGAGCGTTCGAACGTCGCGTTCAGCAGCATGTCTGCACGCTCGGCCGTGGCGGTGAAGCGATGGCGGGAGCAATCGCCAAGCGTGGCGAAATCGCAGGCGACGGAAACCTGGGTCTGCCGGTCGCTGGAGGATTGCAGCGTGATCGAAATGGTCGAGGACTTGCCCGCCATATCCCGCATCACCTCCACCGGAACCTCGACGCTGACGGCGCCATCCTGCGAGACACTTCGCGATGTCACCTTTATCGCCTTGCCGGCGGGTGTGGCGATGTTTTCGACAGCGGCGCGCGGGCCGGCCGAAACACCGGAACTGCCACGCTCCGCATTGAAGACTTCAACCCAGTCATCGGAAAAACCACGGCCGGCGGAAAGGCTCGGTGCGGGCTCCGTCCCGTTGAAATCCTCGGCCTGCACCTGCGCCGGCGGATTGGGCACGCTGGTATCGCGCTGTTCCGGCGACAGCAGGAGGCCGGAGGAATAGACCCACCAGGCACCGAAACAGACAAAGGCCAGAAGCGTCACATAAATGAAAAGCCGGGCGAAAAGCCCCCGGCTCTTGCGGCGCCCAACCGCGCCTTCCGGACGGAACGCAAGCGAGGAGTCGCCCTTGCGGGTACCTCTTTTCGGCGGCTTTGCATTGCGTGGCCCCGCATTCAACGGTTCCGGAGCGACGCCCGCACCCGGACGCGCATCGCGCGTTTCACCGCGCAGCTCCGGCTCGACGGCCATGCTGCCCTGATGCGGCGGCTGCGGAGCGGGATCGACTAAGTGATCGTCCTGCGCCGGATTTTCGGGCGCGGGTGGGCGCAATTGCTGCTCCACCCTGTCCAGAAGACGGTTGCGCTCTTCATTTTCAATGAGATGGATCAGGCTTTCGAGCCGCTGGCGCTGCTGGGCGACGACCTGCGGATCGTCTATTCCCTGCTTGCGCAGGCCCGCTTCCAGCGCCTGACGGGACGATTGGTAAATCCGTGCACGAACTTCGGCGTTCGATCTGTCCGATTTTTCCAGAGCATTTCTGATTGCCGTTTCCAGTCCGCTCACGACCGATCCTTGTTCTATTGCGCTTTGCAAAAAATATGCGGCGCTGCGCCATGTCTTCACGATTCGGTAACGGCTATACCGCCCCTCCGCAAGCATCGTTTACGATAAAGACCGGATTGGCTTGGGGAAAATCAATTCATTGTGGCGCTACGAACGCAGATTCGAGAGGTCAATGCGACGCTGTTTTTGCTTTCAATCCGTTGCCGAACACGATATTGACTTACGTGCGCGTAAACGTAATTCGTGGGAGGAGACATGCTGCCGTCCGTGCTGAAAGACAATCTGCGTCTTCCGGTCATAGCATCACCGCTATTCATCATTTCGCATCCGCAGCTGACGCTGGCACAATGCAAGGCCGGCGTCATCGGCGCTTTCCCGGCGCTCAACGCGCGGCCCGAAAGCCAGCTCGACGAGTGGCTGGCGATGATCACCGAGGAACTCGACGCCCATAACCGCGCCAATCCCGGGCGCCCGGCAGCGCCTTTCGCGGTCAACCAGATCGTACACATGTCCAACCGGCGGCTGGAGCATGATCTCGGCCTTTGCGTGAAATACAAGGTGCCGGTGGTGATTTCCTCGCTGGGGGCGGTGCCCGAAGTCAATGCAGCCGTGCACTCCTATGGCGGCATCGTGCTGCATGACGTCATCAACGACCGCCATGCCCGCTCCGCCATTCGCAAGGGCGCGGATGGGCTGATTGCGGTGGCGGCCGGTGCGGGCGGACATGCGGGCACGCTTTCGCCCTTCGCCCTCGTTCAGGAAATCCGCGAATGGTTCGACGGCCCGCTGCTGCTGGCCGGTGCCATTGCCAATGGCGGTTCCATTCTCGCGGCGCAGGCCATGGGCGCCGATATGGCCTATATCGGTTCCCCCTTCATCGCCACCGAGGAGGCGCGCGCTTCCGAAGGCTACAAGCAGGCGATTGTGGAGGCGCAGGCCAAGGATATCGTTTATTCGAACTATTTCACGGGCGTGCACGGCAACTACCTGAAAAGTTCGATCGTCGCCTCCGGCATGGACCCCGACAATCTGCCGGAAGCCGACCCTTCGAAAATGGACTTCGAAACCGCCACCGGCGGCGCCAAGGCTTGGAAGGACATATGGGGCGCGGGTCAAGGCATCGGCGCAATCAAGGCGGTGGAACCGGTGGCGGCGCTCGTCGATCGTCTGGCAAATGAATATGAAACGGCCCAAAAGCGCATCTGCGGGAGAGGCTGACGCCACGGGCAAACAACGGACAGGCAAAGCTTTTTGCGGAAATTTCAAAACCAGCACATTCAAGGCTTGAAATCCGTCAGCATTGCCTGTATCAGCCCGCCATGAAGCTGATCCGCAACAAACGGGTCACAATCGGGCCGCTTTAGCTCAGTTGGTAGAGCACGTCATTCGTAATGACGGGGTCACGTGTTCGAGTCACGTAAGCGGCACCATTTCCTTTAAAATCAAAGACTTGAATACCGATTTCCGCAGGTGGGACATTTCGGTGAGACATTTCTTTGTTTATCCCCTCCTACATTCTTAAGTCCCGGCACGGCGTATTATACTTCCGTTGGCCGTTGCCGAAGCAGCTACACCCGAACGGTAAAGCCGAAACAATCAAGCTTTCTCTACAGACACGCGATCCACGAAAGGCATTGCGTTTGTCCCGGTCTATGATCCAGATAGGTGAACGACTTACAGATCATGGAATTGCATACGGGATGGAATACAAGGAACTGCGCGGCCTGCTGACACAGCATTTTCGCGATCTTCTGACCAAGGTTACGAACGAGATCGATAGCAAGGGACGTCTGACCGAACAGACGCGTCAGGATTACCAGCAACGACTCGCAGCGACGCAGCAGGAAATTGAAACAGATACCCCTCTCTCCTTTGCCACTGGCTATGAAAGCCTGCTTTCAGGCTTCATGACTCAATACGACGTACCGTTTTCCAGAGCGGATGGTCAGTACGTTTGGCTAGAACAAGATTTTAAAAAAGCTGTGCGCAGTTTTCTGAAAACGGTTCTGGAGCACGACGCGTCATACGACGACTTTGACCTGCGCGCGCCAACCCAGACTGCCGCACCAGCAGCGCCCAATTTCGCAACGCCCCCCCACCCGCCTCTGCAACAAACTGAATAGCCCCGAGTTTCGTAGACACCCTCGGGTTAGATTTTCTGCTGCTTCTCGAACTCGACGGGCGACAGCATCCCGTTCCTGACGTGTTTGC
>NZ_JBIVYG010000035.1:0-18305 GCF_044769685.1 Agrobacterium sp. NPDC090283
CGCTTAAACTCTTCGCTGAAATTCGATTTGCCCATGATGCTCTTCTTGCCTCAAAATTAGGAAAGAAGGTGTCTACAAATCTTGGGGCTATTCACGTTGAAGCTGGCCGATGTGGCGATGGAAAGCAGTTGATCCTTGAGTTGGTCAAGCTCGGTCTGGATTTTACCCTTGTCCAAGCCGTCTTCTTTGGCAGCTACCAGCTTTGCCCGGAACTCGCTGAGAACATCAATCGTGCTTTCCATGCCTGCGTAAGCGACATCGACCTTTGCGGCACCAAGGCCCAAGGCGTCCGACACGGCGGAGAGCGCCATATTGTCCGAACGCATCGTCGTGGAGATCGACCAGTAGGCGGCATTGTCGGCTGCGGTTTGCACCCGCAATCCCGAACTCACCTGCCGTTGTGTGTCGGCCATGTTCGCGCCGATTGTTCGCAACGTTCGCAGCGCGGCCATGGCTGCCATATTCGTCAAGATGCTGGTCATGGTAACCGTCCGAGCCCATGCGCTGGCTTGCAGTCCGCGTCAACGGTCTGCTTTGAGCCAGCAATGAAAGGACACTTCTACGGTTAACCACAAAGGGTGCCCGCTATAATGGCGGGACCGTCACCCTAAGAACGAGGCTACTCTTACCTCAGGGCTGCCCGACGGGAATCGAGCATTTTCATCAAAGTTATTGCATTAAAGAGAGTTAACAGGAAGTTAACGACGACGAAATCTACGGAGCGCTGATACTCGGGAGTTTCGGTATGACGCTCGAAACCAATTCGAACTCCGGCTCGAAGCCAGCGATAAGCTCCAAGAACCTTTTCTCGATTTCGTCTGCGTTGCGAATGTCGCCGACAGCGATGGAATTCTCCCGCAAGAACCGTGAATAGAGGCGCCCCTTGTCAGAGGCTCCGACCGGGAACTGAATTCGTTCCAAGCCTTTCGCAGATGCTGCCGCCCTGATCGCCTCGATAATCCCCTTTCGAACTTTATGGTCTGAAACAGGGCCAACTTCCGCATGCAGTTTGAGGTGCGCCGCCGTTCCGTCATTGCTGGCCCGTATCTCCACCCACGCGATTAGCGGATAGCCTGCCCACCAGTTTTCGCAGCCGGACCATGCGTCCTGGGTTTTATCCAGTTCTTCTCGCCACCGCGCAGGCAGAAAACTCACAAGGCTTTTCTCATGGCTTGAATATTTGAATTCGTGCTTGCCGATCCTGACTGTCTTCCCGCGCTCGGGCTTGTCGCCAAACAAACGAAAAACAGCGACTGCAAAACCCGAGTCGAGGCGATCTCTCTTGATGAGATCCAGCACTTTCTTTTGATCCCGAAAAAGCTGTTGGGCCAGATCGTGCGTTTCAGAGTGTCCTTTGCTCATGTCGGTAAGCGCGGCCTCCCGTCAGGCGTCTCTGCATCCGTCAGCCGAATTCGCGTCCCGTCAAGTGTTTTTGCACTCGGCAGAAAATTTACATCTTGTTAACCGAACGGGCCGCAGTAATCTCAATGTACAAAGCGGCGATTTGCGCCGTGTCTTCTCAACCTATTCCCGCAAGCCGAAGCATTACGCCGACTTAGCCGTTTACACCCCGATCGCCTCGCGCTCGAACCTCTCCGCCTCTGGTGTTAGCGGTCCGACGCAAAGGAGGCGGTCATGCAGGACGATTTTCCCGGCAATCAACATTCATCGGGTCCGGTGCGGGCCTATTCCTATGTGCGTATGAGCACTCGTAAGCAGCTTCGCGGGGATAGCTTGCGTCGGCAGCTTGAGCGCTCGAAGGCGTTTGCGGACGAACACTCTCTGCTTCTGGATGACAGCTTGCAGGACTTGGGTGTCAGCGCGTGGAGGGGTAGAAATTTCAGGACCGGCGCGCTCGGTCGGTTCCTCGCGATGGTCGAGAGCGGGCAAATCCCCAAAGGCAGCTACCTGCTGATCGAAAGCCTCGACCGGCTATCAAGAGAAGCGGTACCGGATGCGCTGACGCTGTTTATGGCGATTATCAATGCGGGTATCGTCATCGTGACACTCGGCGAGGACCGGCAGATTTACAGTCGCGACCGGCTTAATGGGGATTGGACCAAGCTGATCATCGGGCTTGCGGTGATGTCGCGCGGTCATGAGGAAAGCCAGACGAAGAGCGAGCGTATCAGCGCGGTCGCCAAGCGCAAACGGGAACAGGCCCGCGAAGGTAAGGGCCATATCACTAGCATCACACCCGCATGGATAGATGCTAAACGGATCGACGTGAACCGATACGAGTTCACGCTGAACCATCACGCGGAGACGGTGAGGGTAATCTACGAGATGGCAACGCGCGGGCTCGGCTCGACGGTGATCGCACGTAAACTCAATGCGGATGGCGTTCCGGCCTTCAAGAGCAAGGACGGCTGGTATCAGAGCATCATCAAGGCGCTGCTTTCACGGCCTGATGTTATCGGCACGTTCCAGCCGCATCGCATACAGGACAGCAAGCGAGTGCCGGATGGCGACCCAATCGAGAACTATTTCCCCGCCGCCATCGACAAGGACTTGTTCCTGCGCGTGCAGGCCATGCGCAGGAACCCCGGCAGACCGGGGCGCAAAGGCGACACGTTCGCTAATCTGCTCACTGGCCTGTGCCACTGCGCCCATTGCGGCGGACCGATGACGATGAAAATGAGCCGGATCAGAGGTAACGAAAACGGGCGCTATCTCGTATGTGCAAACTATGTGCGCGGGCATCGCTGTATCGAGGGCAATAGGCATTTCCGCTACGAGCCGTTGGAGGCAGTCATCCTCGATCATGTGAAGGAGATCAATCTGGCGGAAGTGTTGCAAGCGGCACGGTTCGCCACCGTTCTTGATGCAATCGACGAGACCATTGCCGCGCTGACACTGCAACTGGAAGGACTGCGCAAAAAAGAACAGCGGCTCGCGTTAGCCATTGAGGACGACAGTCTGCCGCCGGACGCCATTATCGATCTGCTCAAGGCGAGGCAGAGCGAACGCCTTGCCGTCGAGGCCGAGCTACGGCACCACCAGGCAGAACGTCAGCGCCAGTCAATCCGGCACGACAACCCCACCAACATGGGCGATCGCATCGCCAAGCTGCGAGTGGCGTGGGAACAAGCGGAAGGAGCCACACGCTACGAACTGCGCTCCGAAGCTCACGCCGCGATCCGGGAGCTTATCACCGAGATCAGTTTCGACAGCACCAGCCATTCGGCGGGCGTCGTCGTCGAAAACGGCGTGTCCGCCTACAGGGTCAAAGACGGACAGATCAGCGGGCTGTTCCGGGTATTTGCGGCGTGAACATCTGGAAATCGGTGGGCGTCCCCATGCGAAAAGTTCGCTCGAACGAACTTTTCCGCCTGAATATCGGGAATGCCGCAGAGAGCCCGGATTAAGCAATCCAACCAACGTCAATCGTTCTTCGCTCTTTTCGACATTGCGAGAACTGCGTTCTTCGTCTTCTCGTCGTCAAAGAGGCAAGTCTCCAGTCCTTTTGCTCTCGCGAAATCGCAATTCAGGACGTTGATCGCGTCTCGGAAATCCGCGTTCTTAAACGTCGCATCGACAAATGACGTTCCTTCCAGATCTGCTTGGAAGAAGGGCGGATAATATGTCTGCTGAAAGGCTGGTGGCTCTTGGTCATCGTGCCAGACCCCCAATTCGTCGGGGTGCTCAGTTGTCCATTCCAAATGGGCGCCTTTGAAAACTGCCCCCGACAAATCGGCGTAGTCGAAGTTGCAGTCCTTCAGCTCCGCAAACACAAAGTTCGTGCCGAATCCAGCGAAGGGGTTGAACTTGGAAAAGATGACTTCGCGACAATCGACGGAAGCAAGATCGACCCTCAACAGCTTCATCCTGCCGCGGCTACCCGAACCCCAATCCCCATCATAAAACGTGGCACCCCTGATGCTCTTGATGTCGTGGCGCGGAAAAGAGAAGTCCGATATTTCCATACCGGAAAAGTCAATGCTCGTTATGCCAAGTCGATTTATTCTGCGGACAGCTCCCCCAATGCGGAGCTTTCCTTCCTCGGTGTCCCATTTCTTGTAGTCGTCGATAATCTCCTGCTGCCGTTGGCGTTCCTGTCGACGCTCCAGTCTGCGCACAAAGGACGCAACAAAGATGCCGAATACAAAGACATCAAACAGCATCCCATTGAACTCAACGAAAACGCCTGGGAGAAAGTCATCACGCCAACTCGGCTTCACAGCGTACAGCACGGCGACGACAGTAATTCCGACCGCCAAGATTCCCCAGGAGAGGAGGATTATGGGGTCTTCAAGCTCACGCTTCCACCAAAGCCGAATTCGAGATGCCACGCTTTTCATCCGGCGAGTGATTGATCGCATCCGCTTCATAGACAGTTCCTCCAGACTTCGCAGCGGCCCTCGGGCCGCGCCGCAGAAGCCATCAGCCGCAAGGCTCAGCCTATCCGGCTCGTTTCGTTGTATACTGCTTTACGATTTGTTGCTCCGTGGACCCGTCCTTGCTGCCCCGCTTCAGTTCCTCGATGCGCTTTTCGAGAAGCTTGATTTCAGCGTAGGCATCGTCATCCAATAGGACAGGCTCATTGGCATAGTCCTCTTGTCCGGGCCGGAGGAAGTCCTTGATCTGCTCGGTATTAACCTGCGCATAGTGCTTGTCGATCATCGCAAGCGATGTACGGGTATTGCGGGCAACGTGGTGGACAGAGACGTTGTTGGCGAGC
The DNA here is from genome assembly GCF_044769685.1 of Agrobacterium sp. NPDC090283. Lineage (NCBI taxonomy): Bacteria > Pseudomonadati > Pseudomonadota > Alphaproteobacteria > Hyphomicrobiales > Rhizobiaceae > Agrobacterium > Agrobacterium sp. NPDC090283. The sequence goes on from NZ_JBIVYG010000035.1 coordinate 4,682, forward strand.
ATCTGCGAGATGTAGAAGTGCCGGAACGAGTAAGAGGTGCGACGAACGCCGCGATTGTCCTTTTCCAAGCCAGCCGCGATCAGAAGCGCATTCAGGCTCCTCTTGAATGATAGGATGCGATTGCCTCTCTCGTCCGCGAAGACTGGATCGCCATCTTGAGGTTCGCGTCCCATATCGTTGACGAACAGGTCCCAAAGCATGCCGAGAGCCGACAGCGCACCGTAAAGCGGTACGGCGTTGCCGTGCTTGCTCTTGCCGTGAACCGCCAAGCGAGCATCTTGTTGGTAAAGTGGTAGGTGCCGTGTTTCCCGGAAAAGCGAGATGTCCCCCCAGGTCAGATTTTTTGCCTCTGTTGGTCGGAGGCCGGAATTAGCCATGAGTTCGATATAAGCGTGCAGCCGAACACGATCCGCGCGAATGCCTTCTGTGACAGCTTTTTGTGTCCAGACACGGCCATCCTTCGCCTTGATGACCTTGAGTTTCGCATGATGCTCGTTAATCCGCTCGATGCTTTTGGCGATCAGCTTCTCGTATTCCTCCGGTTTGAATCCGGGACGGCGATTGTCGGGCCTTTTCTTCGCTTCGACAGTTGGCAACTCCAAAGGCTTACAATAGCCCCATCGTGATGCCTGACGGAAAAGCTCGCGGATGATGACCATTTCGCCTTTCATGGTTGCCAAAGCAGCGACTTTGCGCGGGGCAGCGCGGGAGAAGACGCGACCGTCTTCCCGCTCGCATCGGATTTTCTCGATCTTTGATCCCGGCCCCGTTGTCCAATAGGTCTTTCGCCATTCCAGATAACGTTCGACATCCGCAGTCGTGATGAGGTCGATTGCCTTATCCCCGAAATAGGCGACAGGAAAACGCCGGATGATCGGAGGCCAAAAGGTCGGGTGATATTGGCTGCGTTCGTCACGCTCCGCTTCCGCACAGACCTTTTCGATAAACTCCTCGGCGACCTCATTGAAAGCATGCTGGACCAGCGATAGGCCCTGCTTGTGCCGATACTTCTGCTCGTGATAAATCTCGTTCGCCCGCTGTAGCGCGGCATCGTAGTCGGCAATGCCGAGCGATTTCTTGATCTGCCTGCCGCCTAGCGAATAGCGCATGGACCAGTTTCGGGTGCCTTCACGCTGGAAAAGTGTGAAGGGGGCGTTTGTCGGTTCGGCGGTGCGCTGCAACATAACCTGGGCTCCAATGGAGTTACTTCGGTCGGAGCACTGCGCTGGAACTGCGCTAGCTCCGAGACCGAGCCCGGAAACGCTACATTGAAATCATTGAGAAATTCCGAAGGATATGCGCTACTGAGCTAGGACTGAGCTAGCTTATTTCCAGCGCGTGCGAGGACAAGCAAAAACTGATAAATCAACAAAATCAAGTAGTTCAGTGGCGCGCCGCGCCGAGCGATGATGACAACTATATCTCCTCCATAGCCCTCTAACGCCCCCTTAGCCGGAAACCCGTTCGGCGACGCACTTGCATGATGTAGCTTTGGACGGTCGGTTACGGGTTGTTTCTTTAAGGTTTGAAAATGCGTCTGACTGTTCTTCATCCCGAAGCAAAGCCACTGATCACCCAGTTTGCGGGCGGTCTGATGCCCATCCGATTGGGCGACGACGCCGCGCTTTCGCTGGTCATCAAAACGCAGAAAGAAGCGATATTGGCCGCCAAGATGAACGGCTCTTTCGCCTTCTATCTTCCCGCGCTGCCGTCCTCGACGGTCACGACCACTTCGCTCATCACCGCTTTCTTCGATGATGATGACGAGCCGCTTATCATCAGAACGCCGCTTTTTGGTGACGACGGCTTCTCCCAAGGCATCGTCGAGATCCTCAAATATGAGGAAGTCGATGTCTATTTCTTCGATGAGCAGAATTACGAGTGGATGAGCTTCAGAGCGACCCTGGAGGACAATGGGAGTTGCCTTATCGGCACTGAGGATATTCACCTGCTTGGTTATCATCCCGAGACGGCGAAGAGCATCCATGGTGTCTTAAGCGACTGGTTCGGAAATCGAACCCAGCAAGACGACGAGTGCGCGATCCAGGCGGTGTTCAAGGAGGAGCTATCGCCGAACGATATATTCGTTCTCGACATGACGCCCGAGGTAAACGCCTATCAGGGGGGCTCAGGCTTCCGTCGCGATACCCTCACGAGGACCGATCCCGGCTATCATCAGGAGCGAGACATTTCGGCCTGCTTGCTACGTGCTTTCGAGCCGAAACAGATCATGATGAATCCGAAACGCAAGGATACCTTCAAGGAAATCTTGGACCATCTGGTTCTCACCGATGAGTTGGCAATCCTGATTCAAGCCAAGGACAGTCCGACAACCGAAGCTGGGATTAGCCGGACGCTGGAGCGCAAACGACGCTCCACACATAGCCAGATTGACGACGCCATAAGACAAATCAACGGCGCTGCCCGTTATCTTCAGCGTGAAGCAACGGCCCCGCTCGTTGTTGGCGGCCAGAACGTAGAAATCTCATTGGGACAGCGGCGTGTTATCGGACTCGCGATCGTCAAAGAGCTGTTTGACGACGAAGGCGAATCCTATGCGACCGCTTGCAAGAAGCTCGCCGGCTTGAACGGGGGCGGTATGGTGATGGACTACAACTCGTTCCACGCCTTTACACACCGTTTCAGCACACAAGCCGAGTTCATCCGCGCCCTGGAAACGCTGATTGATCGGGTGAGCACGAATGGCTGGATTAAGGTCAAGGATGAGGTGTTCGACGGCGTTCTGGACTGGGTGGAAGAGCTGAGAACGACACCAGATCGTTAGGCAGCGATCAGACACGCCTTCCCACCTGGCTCCTCACGAGCGAGCGAATGCGAGCAAGGGGCCGTAGTCTCCCGCGTCGGCGGCCTTAAGCGCCGCAATATACTCTTTTCGGGTTGCGGACGGATCGACGAGATTGATCTGGCCCCAGGTGAACCGCGGCTGGCCGAGTTCGATCGCAAGCAGATCGCCGATCATGCGCGAGAAGCGGCCGTTCCCGTTGGGATAGGGATGGATCGCAACAACCCGGTGGCTGAAACGGATCGCGATTTCATCCGCCGGAAACGTCGAGTGCTCGGCCCAATATTTTGCGTCGTCGATCGCCTGATAATATTCAACCGGGATGCGATAGGCGTCGATGCCGATATTGCGCGCCGTCGTGCGATACGTGCCCGCCCACTTCCACACATCGCCATACATTTGTTTGTGCAGCTCGTTCAGGAAGCCTTGGTCGAGCACCTTACGCTTTCGCCGCCCGACCCAACGAACGGCGTCGGCGATGTTGGCAAGTTCCGCTTCGTTCAACTCGTCGCGCGTCGTGATGTAGGAAGGAATGAGCTGCTCGCGCTCCTCGGCTTCGAGCGGCGTGTTCCCGTCGTCGTCACCCTCAAAAAGCGGATCGCTCATTCCTCGTCCCACAGCTTCCGCGAAAAGTGCGCGAGGTAGTCCGCCACGATGCGACGCTTTTGCCCTTCAAGGTCTTCCACGTTCACCGCCTGGTTTTCGAGACGCATCGTGTGATTGAGATGCGCGAGTTCGTTCCTCACTTTGCGCTCGGCCTGATCGTAGAGAATGTCGTCGAGGGCCTTGGTCGGGACAAAGGCATAGACGAACTGACAGTCGAGCGCTTCGGCTGTCTCGCGTAAGGTCTTGAGGGTGATCGCGCCCGTGGCTTCCGCTTTCTCGATCGTCGTCACGCGGGAGGGGGCCACACCCATACGCTCGGCGAGCTGGCGCGTTGTCATGCCTAGGGCTTCCCGAATGGCCTTCGTCCAGCCACGCGAGGGCGTCACAATGCGGTCGGCTCTCAGGGGAGAAAGCCGCTTATCAAGATTCTTTCGGGCGAGTCCAGCTTGCTTGTTGCTCATATATATGTGTCCATATCTGGCATTCTTTAACATATATATGTGAGCAATACAATTAATTTCGCTCACTTCTGTATGAGCAAATTTCTCCATTTTGCTCATATAAACATGAACGCGAAACGGTCAGATGATATGGGGAAAGCCTTCCCCTGCGGCCGAGTCACGGTCTCGGCCGACCCCTTCTGCGGGGAGCCCCCGCAACGCCCCCTCCAGAGCGTGAGCCTCGTCACCGATTGAACCATCATCATCGCGCCCCGCCTGCAAGCTGCGGGCGGGGTGCTTTCGCATGTTCGCATCCCGGCAGGACCATAAGGCGATCAGGACTCAGGGGGGCTAGGCCCATCGGCCTTCACATCCTGATCCAGTCCTTGCGCCCGGCCGCCGCTCCGCTCTCGCCGGGCCGATGGCTTGGGGGCGCTGCCCCCTGGCGCGGCGCAAGGGATCGCTGGCGCTCGACCGGGACGGTCTCCCCAGCCTTCCGCGCGGATGCGTGTTTCTCACTCTCGCCCATGGCTTCGGTCCGCTTGTGCAGGCCGGGTGATCCCCCTCCGTCCCGGTCGCCCTTGCACCTTGCACCCCCCGGTCTCGGCGACGGCCAGGGTTGCAGCGCAGCGCTGCGCTTCAACCCAAGCCCATGGGAGCAAAGACCATGACCACGACCGCCAACACCGCCCCGACCGTCGAACACGGCACGACCGTTTTCATCCCACTCAACAAGCTCAAGAAGCATCCGAAGAATGCCCGCAAGACCCCGCACAGCGAGGCGTCTATCGAGGCGAAGGCGGCGAGCATCGCCGCCAAGGGCATCCTGCAAAATCTGGTGGTGGAGCCGGAAACGAACGCCGAGGGCGAGCCGACCGGCTTCTATCTCGTCAGCATCGGGGAAGGCCGCAGGCTGGCGCAGATGCTGCGCGTGAAGCGCAAGGAGATCAAGAAGATCGAACCCATCCGCTGCGTCATCGACACGGCGAACGATGCCGCCGAGATCAGCCTTGACGAGAACGTCACGCGCGAAGACCTCCACCCCGCCGACCAGTTCGAGCGCTTCCGCGAGCTTTCCGAGGATCGGGGATGGGGGTCAGAGGAAATCGCCGCCCGGTTCGGCGTGACCGCCCATGTCGTGAGGCAGCGGATGCGTCTCGGCGCTATCAGCCCCAAGCTGTTGCAGGTCTATCGCGACGGCGACCTGACCTTGGACCAGTTGATGGCGTTCGCCATCACCGACGATCACGCGCGGCAGGAGCACGTCTTTGAAAACCTGTCCTACAACCGCGACCCGTCCATCATCCGGCGCGGCCTGACCAAGATGAACGTGGCCGCGACGGATCGCTGCGCGGTCTTCGTCGGCGCGCAAACCTATACTGATGCAGGTGGCAACATCATCCGCGACCTGTTCACCGAGGATCGCGGCGGTTTCTTTGAAGACCCCGTGTTGCTGGAACGGCTTGCCATCGAGAAGCTGGAACGGATCGCCGCCGAGGTGCGGCAGGCCGAGGGCTGGAAGTGGACCGCTGCCTATCTCGACTTCCCCCACGCCCACGGAATGCGCCGCGTCTATCCGTATCCGGTGGAACTCTCCGAGGAAGACGCCATTGCCTACGACGCGGCGCAGGACGAGCTTGAGCGCCTGACGGCGGAATGGGAGGACACCGACCTCGACCTCCCCGCCGAGGTGGATGCGCGCCTTGCGGAGCTTGAAACCGAGATTGAGCGGATCGACGCTAAGCGCCACGCCTATGAGCCCGACGACATTGCGCGCGGCGGCGTGTTCTTCGTCGTCGCCCATGACGGAGACGTTCGGATCGAGCGCGGGTTCATCCGCGCCGAGGACGAGGCCCCGGAGCCGGAAGAAGCCGAAGGCGGCGAAACCGTCATCGACGGCGTGCGCGTCAACGGGGACGGCGAAATCCTCGACAGCGACTGCGAGGACGGCGAAGGCGACGACCTTCCCGAAACCGAGCAGGAGCCGGAGGAAGAGGCCGGGGATGCGGGCAAGCCGCTGCCCGACTCGCTCATCCGCGACCTGACCGCGCATCGCACCCTTGGCTTGCGCCTCGCTCTTGGCGAGCAGCCGGATATGGCGTTGATCGCCGTTGTCCATACGCTCGCCGCGCAGACCTACTATCGGGGCGGCAGCACGGCCCATTGCCTCGAAATCAGCCCGACCAGCAATTACCTCGCCGCCCACGCGGACGGCATCGAGGACACGGCGGCGGCGAAGATGCTGGCGGATCGCCATGCCGGATGGGCGGCGGATATGCCGCGCGACGTAGCGGACCTCTGGAGCTTCGTCGCGGGCCTTGACCATGCGAGCCTCATGGCCTTGCTCGCGCATTGCGCCTCGCTGACCGTCAACGCGGTGAAGCTGCCTTGGGAGAGCAGCAAGCGCTGCGCCCATGAGACGGCGGACAAACTGGCGACGGCAGTGACGCTCGACATGATGGCGCACTGGACCGCGACCGCCCGCAGCTATTTCGGGCGCGTCACCAAGGCCCATATCCTTGCCGCCGTGCGCGATGCCCTTGGCGACGAGGCAGCGGAGCGGATCGCGGACAAGAAGAAGACGGAGATGGCCGAAGCCGCCGAGCAGCTTCTGGCCGGGACCGGCTGGATTCCGCCCGTGCTGCGCACCGCGCGCCCCGCATGGCTCGACCAGCAGGCCGACACCTTCGCCCTCGATACCGTCGAGCCCGCATCCTCGCAGGAAGCCCATGATGACCATTTCGCCATCGCAGCGGAATGAGGAAGGTAGGCCGGGGGCGCGCAAGCGGCCCCGGCTTTCTTCCCGCCCAGAAAAATCGCGGGCCGCGCAGTCGCGCGGCCCGATCACCTCGACCGTCGCCACGGTCGCAATCATCGTGAAGGAAGAGAACCATGGTTGCCGTGATGCTGATGAGCGTCTTGGCGGTCGCCGGGCTTTGCGTCCTGGCCTATACGCTCGCCGTCTATGCCTTGCCCTTCATGCTCGGCGTCAGTGCCGCGCAGTTCGCCTATCATACCGGCGCGGGCTTCATCGGGGCGGGCCTTGTCGGGTTCGCCGCCGCCGTCGCCGCCTTCGGCGTTCTGGCGCTGCTGTTCGACACGCTGCGCTCACCGATCCTGCGCCTGATCGTGGCGCTCGTCTTTGCAGCGCCCGCCGCCGTCGCCGGATATGCGCTCGTCCACGGCGTCACCAAGGAGACCGTGCCGACCGAAATCTGGCGGCAAATCTTCTGCATCTTCGGCGGGGCATTTGTCGGGACTTCGGCGCTGCTGCGATTAACCACGTCAGCCCGTGCCTGATCCCCGCCAATCGCGGAGATAGGGCGTGGTCGCGCGAGCGTTCTTTCGCCGCGCGGCCACGTTGGCGGCTATCAGAATGTCGCTGACCCAAAGGGATAGTGCCGGTTCCGCTTCATGGCCTCGCGGTGCCGTCGATCCAGCGCCCGCGCACCGTCTGGACGCACTTCGCAGTCGAGCTCCTCAAGGCAAGGCTTCGACATGTTGAAGCTGACGTTCAGCTCATCGTAGCCAAGATTGTCGACATAGGTCTTCATCTTGAAGCCGGCCTGCAGCGCGGCCGCAATCAACACTCCATTCGCAACATAGGTCGGGCCAAGCTTCTCACCCTCTGGATAGCTGCACGCGAAGTTCTCCGCGATGTGCTTCACCCAGTAGCTTCCCGTTCCTTTCCGAATGGACTTTGTCGGCGTCACCCGCCCGAGGAAAGACAGTGATGCAAGGAATGGCTTAGCGGCACCATCGCTGAGCAGTTCCGCGCGCGCTTCCTTGAACCTGGTGTTCATGTCCCGGAAGCCCTCCCAGCGGCCGTCTTCCTTCCGCCGTGGACCGCCGGAACCAATGCCCCACATCGTTAGCTTCGGCGTGCGCTCCCAGACATCGCGAAGCGCGACCTTTGCAGCGGCGTGGTAGAAGGCTGCTGGCGAAACAGCGAAAGCGTGTTCCGCGAGATAAGCGACAAAGAGGTCGCCGCGAACCTGAGCCGTGCTTGTTGCGCCCGCCTGCACGGCCGCCAGAGCCGTCGCGTAGGTGCGGAAACCCAGCCCGCGGGCGATAGCCTCGCAGCGATGCGAGGATTTTACGTCAGGCAATTTGCGCGTGAGGTCGGCCTTGATCGCGCTGAGGCCATCCGTCGAAACAGGAATCGTAAGAGTAAACACGATGCATCTCCATATCGGGCCATGCTGTTCGCCGATTACGCAGCAGCCCGTTGGTCGGGATGCAGGTGTTGAGATGTGTTGAAACGTTGCCGTTCAGGACGTTTGACCCGGCGACAGGTCACAGGTGTCCAGCCCGATTCGTAGGATCATGTTCTTCGTGCCGAATTTCAAGAGCGTCGCATTAGGAGAAGCAGAATGTTGGCGTCGCCCTTCGGGCCGCGCTTTCGGCTGCGCCGGAACCACGCCTACGGCGCGTTTCCGCCATTCGGCTTCAATCGCTAACGCAAGCGGGCCGCAGCGGTCATTTCGCGAACGCCCCGCAGCGGCAAGGCTTCCGAAGGGGAGTCTCAATCGCCTTCGCAGCGACGCCAGCGGAGATCGGGCCGCTGTGCTCACACACGGCGGGCTGACATAGACAGGCCGGGAGACACCGAGCGTCCGCAGGAGCAAAGGACATCGGGGCAGCGGTGCGCGGCGGACATTCGGTAGCGTCGTGCGCGGTTCGTGCCGCAATGGTGGGGGAACGGGATCGCATGTGCGGCCGTCCCGCCCAAGACGAGGATTGGCCGTGGCGGCGAGGATCAGGGGTGGTCGCGCATCGGCCCGTGGAGGCCGCGCCGTTTCCGTTCTCGAGCCGTGAGGCGCGAGGGACGGCCGCCATTGCGGCATTCCCCGATTTCCCGAAACGGGGCGCTCCATCCGCGATCTCGATTGGCATGGGTCTGACCGAAGACCGGCTGCGCCTCGCTCGTCTCCCGCAACGTCCGTCGCCAACTTTTTTCCGCCGCCTTCGGCTTTGCATCGCGAAGCAAAAAAGCCGCCGCCGGCCGCCTTCCACTTCGTTCCAGCCCTTCGGGTGCAGGGCCGATCGTCCCCGGTCTCCCGACCCCCATCGAGGTCGCAATGGAGCGGCCCGACAGGAAAAGGAATACGACAATGGCGACCATCGGCACCTTCACCAAGAACGAAAACGGCGCCGGCTTCACCGGCGCGGTCAAGACCCTGACCCTCAACGTCAAGGCCAAGTTCGTCCCTTCCGAGGGCGAGAGCGAGCGCGGCCCCGACTTCCGCATCTTCGCCGGCGCAACCGAGTTCGGCGCTGCCTGGAAGAAAACCGCCCGCGAAACCGGCCGCGAATACCTCTCGGTCAAGCTGGACGATCCGAGCTTCCCGGCCCCGATCTACGCCAGCCTGGTCGAAGCCGAGGACGGCGGCGGTCACAACCTCATCTGGTCTCGCCGCAACGGCGACTGAGACCGGCCCTTCAAGAAGCCCCGCCGCGGCGGGGCTTCCTCATGCTCATGTCCGCCGTCTTCAAGGAACAAGGAATCGGGAGAACGGGACTCCCGATCGGATCTCGTGCCCGACTTCCGCTCCGCTCTGGCCGGGCGGCTTGCTTGGGGGTCTCCCCCCGGCGCGGCGCAAGGGATCGCTGACGCTCGACCGGGACGGTTTCCCCGACCTTCCTCCACGTCGTTCCTCCGTTACGTGCAGGCCGGGTGATCCCCCTCCGTCCCGGTCGCCCTTGCACCTTGCACCCCCCGGTCTCGCCGACGGGCAGGGTTGCAGCGCAGCGCTGCGCTCCAACCCAAGCCCATAGGAGAAAGACCATGTATCACCAGCTCGCCACCCGGTTCGGCCGCAACTCCCATCAGATCAGCGGGCGCGAGCCGCTGGATAACGAGGCGCTTTATCGGCACGTCCCGTCCATCTTCGCCCGCGAGGCCCATGACAGCCGTTCCGAGCGTTACGTCTATGTCCCCACCATCGACATCGTGGAGGGCCTGCGCCGGGAAGGATGGTTCCCGTTCTTCGCCGTGCAGTCGGTTCCGCGCGATGGAAGCCGCCACGGCCACGCCAAGCACATGCTGCGCCTGCGCCGGGATGGCGGGATCGGCAAGCCGGAGGCGGCGGAAGTCATCATCGTCAACAGCCACGACGGGACCAGCGCCTATCAGATGTTTGCGGGGATGCTGCGTTTCGTCTGCACCAACAGCATGATTGCAGGCGAGCGGTTCGAGGAAATCCGCGTTCCCCATAAGGGCGGCATTCAGGATCAGATCATTGAAGGCGTCTTTACGGTCGCGGAAGACTTCCCGCGCCTGATCGACGCCAGCGAAACCATGAAGGAAATCCGCGTATCCGCAGACGAGCGCCGCGTGCTGGCCGAGGCAAGCCTTGTCGCCCGCTATGGCGAGGACGAAAGCCCGTTGCGCCCGGAACAGATCATCGAACCGCGCCGCCGCGAGGATGTGGGTGGGAGCCTCTGGAGCACCTTCAACGTCATACAGGAGCATTTGACCAAGGGCGGGCTGCAAGGCCGCAAACAGACTGCCGAAGGCCACATCCGCCGCGCCCAGACCCGCGCCATCAACGGCATCGACCAGAATGTGACGCTCAATCGCGCCCTCTGGACGCTGGCGGAGGGAATGCAGCGCTTGAAGTCCGCTTGATCCCGAACGCGAAAGGGCCGCCGATCCCGGCGGCCCTCCCTTTTCTCAGTCGAGCACTGCCCGAAAAATTTCGCGCCGATCCGGCATTGCGGATCGGCAGTGCGGCCATGCGCAGAACATGGCCGCGCTCGCCGGGCTACGCCGGCTCGCAGAAACACGTAAGCATTGTTAAGAAGAAAATAACCAAGAGATTGATCGCGTTACACGCTCCAGTTATCTGGATAGCGCGGCTACAATTATCTCGACTTGTGTTGGACGCTCTCTATCCGGGCATTGTTCTGCGTGTCCGGTATAGAGAGGTAACGCCATGCTGAGCATCGACTGGCGTTCTCCGGCGGCATACAGATTTGCCAAGAGCATCCCCGCTGCCGGTTTCGCTTGGGAATATCTTCGCCGTCACGACGATTACCGTCGCGAGTTTCAGGCTATAGCCGGATTGAGTGAGCCAGACCCGGAGCGCTTGGAAGCCTTCGTGCAGCGCTGGGGGTTGCGATTTTCCGACCGATCCTGAAACCCCATCCGATCAGCAATCTCTATTCTGGATTCCGAGCCTTCAGCCGCAAGCCGTGCTGCTCTCTCCAGTGCAGCACCGGCACAGCGAAACGGAACCGATCGTGACGCTGGCGCATCTCGATGGTCTCGATTTGCGCCAGGCGTCCGATGGCTGGCATGGCATCTGGCAGGTCGATGGCGTTACGCACCAGTTCTGGCTCCCGCAAGCCGTTCCCGAGGCTGCCACCTTCTACGCCGCGTCCCTGCTGATGGATTCCTTTCTGGAACTGCGCGCCCATGCTGCCCGCCGGCTCTGGCGCGCAATCAATGGCCGTCCGCCTGGCTCCGACTTCCGTGCGATGCCGGCCCAGCTTCGGCAGTGGCATATCCTGTCCCTGCGCGCGCTGGACGCGCGGCTGCGCGGCGAGAGTTATCGCGCCATCGCCGAAGTGCTGCTCGGATTCGAGGGAACGAAAGAGGATTGGGAGATCGGGCCGCAAAAGAACAAGGCTCGCCGGCTTGTCGCTCACGGCATCAAAATGATGCGTGGGGGCTATCGGCTTTTGCTTCGCTATCCGATCAAATCACCGCAGGGATGATGTTCCGCGACCCTACGTCGCGCTCGCGACGGCCTGTTCCAGAATACGCCGATAGCCTGCTTTCGACAGCCAGTGCGCGCGGGCCAGATGGGTTTCCCAACAATGTCGGCTGCGCGTTTCCTCGGCGACAGGATCACGGTGCAGGACGATCCGCGACACCTCGCGCCAGTCCGCACCGTCGCGGTTCGCATCCAGCAGGCGCAAATAGGTGACGTAATGCTGTTCGTCGTATGCGGTGATGTCTGGCCCACCAGGGGCCTCATCTTCGACATCGGGATCAAGCTGAGGCTGTCCGCGCATCAATTCTGTCCTTTGGACCGAAGACGCCGAAGCAACTCCGGCAAACATCATGAATACCATGCCTCCGCACGAATGGGAACGATCGTTCCTAGAATGATCGTTCCTATGCTGGTTCCCCTCTCACCATGGATCTTAAGGAGATCATGGCGAAGAATCTGCGTCGGGTACGTCATGACAAGAAACTGACGCAGGAAGAACTCGCCGACCGAGCGGGCTTGAGTATGCGCTATGTCGGGGCCATCGAGCGCGGTGACGTGTCCGCCAGTGTGACGGTTCTCGGCCAGATCGCCGATGGTCTTGAGATCGAGCCCGGAGAATTGCTGAAAAAAGGTTCCGGGCCGAAGTAGTCGGCCGACCTTAAGCTACCGCCGGACCCAGCGCCGTGCGGTTGTTCGCCAACATTCCCATCATATGCCGAAGGGGTGCCGCCAGCGCATAGGCGCAAATGCGGCACGCTACCGGCCGCCGATCCCTCGCCATGGTTCGCCATAGCCCGCCGCCACGACGGCAGCGCGCATCAACCCATGATCCAGAGGTGATCCTATGGCCATCCGCCCGACAGCGGAGATGCCGCCGCGCCTGCTGCGCACACAGGAAGCCGCACGCTTCCTCGGCATTTCCACCCGCACCCTTGAGAAGCATCGCACCTACGGCACCGGCCCGACCTATCGCAAGGTCGGCGGCCGCGTCCTCTACACCGTGCGCGATCTCGAAGCCTGGACCGAAATCGGCTCCCGCAAATCCACCCGCGACACGAACGTCGGCACGGTTTTCCCCGCGCGTCCGCTGACGCCGCAAGAGCGGGGTGAGTGCTGAATGCTGCGCGACGACGATCATAGAGCCGCGCAGCCGGCCGACGCGAGCGAGCGCAACCACTTGGCCCCCTTCGTGGTCGCGACCGGCGACGCCGCGCCCCGGGACCAGCGCGACCTGATGGAACGCCCGTTCTTCTCGCTCGCCAAGGCCAAGCGCACGGCGCCGATCTTCTACGAATCCTCCGGCGTCCGCGTCGAGGTGTTCGGCATGACCGACTACGGCATGGCGACCATCTGGGACGCCGATGTGCTGATCTGGGCCGCCTCGCAGATCGTCGCGGCCGAGAACGCCGGCCTGCGCACCTCGCGCTTCTTCCGCTTCACGCCGTATCAGCTCCTCATGTCGATCGGCCGCGCAACCGGCGCGCGCGAATATCGCCTGCTGAAAAACGCGCTCATCCGCCTGCAATCGACGTCCATCCGCACGACGATCCGGCAGGGAGAGCATTGGCGGCGGCATCAATTCTCCTGGATCAACGAGTGGGAGGAACTGACCACCCGCGACGGCCGTGTCGAGGGCATGGAATTCGTCCTGCCTGACTGGTTCTATCGCGGCGTCACCGACCGCTCGCTCGTGCTCGCGATCGACCCGGCCTATTTCCGGCTGACCGGCGGCATCGAGCGCTGGCTGTATCGCGTCGCCCGTAAACATGCCGGCCATCAGCCGCACGGCTGGCTGTTCGAGGTCGCACACCTTCACCAGAAATCCGGCTCCATGGCGCGGATTTCCGATTTCGCGCTCGACCTGCGCCGCATCGCCGCCAGGCAATCGCTGCTCGGCTACCGCCTCAAAATCTACCGCGAAGGCCGCCGTGAGCTGCTGCAAATTCGGCCTCTCGGTGCGTCCACAGTGCCTGTTGAAAAGGGTGTGGAAACACTCGTGACTTCGGGCGCAAAGGGTATCGGGACTTCGGGCGCAGCACTATCGGGACTTCGGG
>NZ_JBIVYG010000036.1:0-14631 GCF_044769685.1 Agrobacterium sp. NPDC090283
GGAACCAACGGCATCACCCTCGCAAACGTCAATCTTTCCGATCTACATCGGGATGATGTGCGGTTTGTTGCATAGGAACTGACTCTTGTTGAAATATTTGAATAGCGAAGCGCGGCGGCCTCCGGTCGCCGCTGCCTTGCGAGCGACACGGAGTGCCTTCGCGTCGGTTGCGATCCTGAGTGCTTTCACCAATATCCTCATGCTGACCGGCCCGCTGTTCATGATGCAGGTTTATGATCGCGTTTTGTCCAGTCGCAGTGTGCCGACGCTTGTTGCCCTCTCGGTGTTGGCGATTACTCTTTATCTGTTTCTCGGCATCCTCGAACTCATACGAGCCCGAATTCTCTCGCGTATCGGCGAGCGGATCGAGGAGCAGCTTGGTGGACCAACATTTGATGCGGTGATGCTGTTACCGCTCAGGATGTCAAAAAAAGAAGTGGCTGTGCAGCCAGTCCGTGACCTCGAGCAGATGCGGCAATTTATGAGCGGTCCGGGTCCGGTCGCCATTTGCGACATGCCATGGCTACCGCTATACGTCGGCATCCTCTTTCTCTTTCACGCGTACCTCGGTTGGCTTGCGATTGCCGGTGCGACTTTGCTGATCGTTCTGACGCTTTGCAGCGATGCGGTTCTGCGTGACCCGACACGCCGGGTGGCGTCGTTGTCATCGGCACGAGCCGACTACATAGAGGCGGGGCGGCGCAATGCAGAAGCGCTGCATGCCATGGGTATGAAAAGTGCCTACGCGCGCAAATGGCATGAGACAAATACCGCCTATGTTGAGGAGCAGCGGCGTGCAAGCGACGCGACGAGCAGCTTCTCGACTTTTTCAAAGATATTTCGATTAGCGCTGCAATCCGCAGTCCTGGCGCTGGGAGCATGGCTGACGATAAGACAGCTTGCATCGCCGGGTGCGATGATCGCGTCTTCCATCCTGACATCCAGGGCGCTCGCCCCCATAGAACAGGCGATCGGCCAATGGCGCGGTTTTGTCAACTTCAGGCAGGCAAAAGCCCGGCTTGGTCAGCTCCTTGAAAAAATGGGCCCGGATCAGGAGAAAATGGCTCTCCCGGCGCCGTCAAAAACACTTTCTGTGTCAGGCGTTTCCGTCCTCGCCCCTGGCAATCAATCGCCGACCGTGCGTGATGTCACCTTCTCGCTTAAAGCAGGGCAGGGGCTGGGCATTATCGGACCGAGTGGCTCTGGTAAATCGACCCTCGTGCGGGCGCTCGTCGGTATCTGGCCATCTGCGCGTGGGACGGTCAGACTGGACGGAGCGGAACTCGATCAATGGCATCCGGAAGCGCTCGGCCCGTCGATCGGCTATCTTCCTCAGGGGGTCGAGTTGTTTGACGGCACCATTGCGGAGAATATCAGCCGGTTTGCTGGATCCGCGGACCCGTCCGACATTATCGAGGCGGCGAAACTGGCGGATGTGCATGACCTCATTTTGGCGATGCCGGAGGGATACGATACGAGGATTGGGAATAGCGGTGCGGCTCTTTCCGCTGGTCAGCGCCAGAGGATTGGCCTTGCACGCGCATTGTTTGGAAAACCTTTCCTGATCGTTCTGGATGAGCCAAATGCTAGCCTCGACGCGGAAGGTGAGGTGGCGCTGACGAACGCCATTGCGGTGGCGCGTCAGCGAGGTGCCATTGTGGTGATTGTCGCGCATCGGCCGAATGCGCTGTCAGCCGTCGACAATGTCCTCGTTCTCGCCCAGGGCGCAATGGTCACCTTCGGCCCGCGTGATGAGGTGCTGCGTAAAACTACAATGCGAGCTGTATCGGAAAAAGCATGACACCCAATAACGCCGCGACAACCAGCGCTGCCAGTCGCGCCATCCGGTCCTATACGATTGCGGGCGTTACAACCCTTGCAATCATGGTTCTTGGGGTTGGGGGCTGGGCTGTGACCGCCAATCTTTCCGGCGCGATAATGGGGGCGGGAACAGTTGTTGTTGATGGGAACGTCAAGCGCATCCAGCACCGCGAGGGCGGTATCGTCGGTGAAATAGGGGTTCGCAATGGGGCCGTCGTCAAGGCGGGAGATTTGCTCATCCGGCTTGACGATACAGTCACCAAGGCAAATCTGGCTATCGTTGAAAAACAGATTGATCAATTGAATGCGCGGAGGATGCGGCTGTCGGCGGAGCGGGAAAATGCTGAAACTATGGTAGTGCCGCCGGTATCATCGAGCCAGACAATCGATACCGAAAGCGGCGAATACCTCAAAGCTGAAGTAGCTCTTTTTGCTGCGCGCAGACAAACCATTGATGGTCAAAAAGCCCAGCTCAGACAGCGTATCGATCAGATACGGCAAGAGAATGAGGGGCTGATCGTTCGCAGGAGCGCCAAGGAAGAGGAATTGTCGTGGATTGGTCAGGAACTCGTCCGCGTAAGAAGTCTGGCCAATCAGCAACTGGTCCAGTTCAACCGTCTGGCAGAACTGGAGCGGTTGCGCGCGCAGCTTGACGGGGAACGCGGTCAGTTGATGGCAGAGATCGCGAGGGCCGCGACGCGCATCACGGAGACTGAACTTCAAATTCTTCAGCTTGATCAGGATCGGCTGGCGGAGGTTCTGACGGAATTACGTGACGTCGACAACAAGCTTGCCGAGCTCACCGAACAAAAGGTTGCGGCGGAAGACCAGTTGAAACGTATCGATATTCGATCTCCGCAGGACGGTATCGTGCATGAACTCGCCGTTCACACGATTGGTGGCGTCATTAGCCCCGGAGAAACAGTCATGCAGATCGTCCCGGTCAACGACCGGCTGGTGGTCGAAATGAAAATCCAGCCGGCCGATATCGACCAGATGCATGTCGGTCAGCAGGCGGCCCTACGTTTCTCCGCCTTCAATCAGCGTACGACCCCGGAAATTGCTGGTCAGGTCAAAATGGTCGCTGCCGATCTCGTTCATAATCCGCAAACGGGCGAAAGCTGGTACACTGCCCGAATCCAGATCGAACCGGAAGAGCTTATGAAACTGGGCAATCTCGGCCTCCTCGCCGGTATGCCGGTTGAAGCATATATCAAGACGAGCGAAAGAACTCCCTTGTCGTATCTCGTCAAACCTCTCGCCGATCAGATCAACAAGGCAATGCGTGAGGATTGAGGGGAGCCCGAGGGAGAACCGTCAGCCGGCGATGTTCACATCGGCGACTGAGCCAGAGGCTCACTACCTTCCTCCTCTACGACGATACAGGGCAAATCGATCCAACCGGCGGCGGTCGCTATCGTAGCCGTGGAATTGCCATCGACAACCCGAAAGTACCCCATGGATTCGGCAACGACTTCCACAGGCTTTCGTCTTTCAATCTTTCCATCTGCGGCTTTTGCCATTAGCGCAACCGCGTTTCGGATTCCTTTTTCGCGCGCCCGCGACAATATCAAGTGATCTAGAGGTAGGACTACCGTCGCGGGATCGCTCGCGAAATACAGGCTGTGATCGTATTTTAATTCTTCGGCGGCTCGAACGATCAAGGGATCGATGGTTTTTTCTTCAACTCCTTGCGTCTCATTGTAAATTTTAACTCTGTGGGCCATTGGGTCTTCCTAATTGCTTCAGCATGCATTATCTTTTTGAGTGTACACGGAAATAGAAATATTTCCTTGTTAGAGTGGGAACCACTCCATCACAAAAGGGTTTAATTGGGCGAGATTTGAATAGATTCTTGACCATTGGCGTGCTAGTAATTCGGCACTTCTTTTGACACCACGGGGCGAATATGAGACCGATCATTAAAAACACCGAAAATAAAGTCATTAAACGTCCAATCATTAAGACTGCTGGCTGACTATCGGCTGAAATTTCGTTCTGACAAGGAAAAGGGCGCTTTGGGTGCCCTATTTTTTTTGGAATTTCTTTACTCGGAGTTGAACCCGAATTCAGCATCCTTCGGGATCAGCGACTTCCATTCACGCCGTCCAAGGAAAGAAGTCTCCGTCTAAGATGCGGCATGCTCGACAAGGGTGGACGGCTGTACCCGATCCGGTTGATCAAGCGTCGAGCCTAACCTCAGCGCTTCCTGATCGCCTCCAGTTCGAAGTAGCGGCGCCAACCCAGCCGCATGTTTAGATCGACATAGGCTGCAGAAACGCTTTTTTCATCTTCAGTGGCATCTTGGGATGCACTGATGCATTCCTCGATCCCCGCTCTAACTTCGTCCTTGTTCTCTCCGAATGTTATTTTAACAAGGCCCATCGTGTCGGCGATCGAAGACCGTTCCTCCTCGGTTGCCACAGCGCGTTCGAGAATTTCTTCTACGTAAACCCTGAGAGCCTTCCGTTGCTCCTTCTTCGAAGGTGCATGGTACTCGCGTTCCGTAAGGAACGTGGCTTCGTTGAATTCGATCTGCAGCCTGACCGCGTCCGGAAGTTTAGAGAACCATGGTCGAGATTTAATAGACGTTGAATAATCAACGGCAAGATCGATGTCTCCAAGAACGTAAAACATTAAGGGGACAGCGGAAATCTCTTTAGCGTTGATGGTCGACAGGATTGTCGGCGCTTTCTCCAGCCACTGATCGGCGTTCTTTGAAAACGAGCGAATAATTGCAGGCGTATTACGGATCATCGCTACTCGGCCTGAAATAATCCAAGCGTACCTAATTCGATCCGGATCCCCGCAGCACTTCTCGATACCAGCCATCAATTTCTGGAGCTTAGAGTCTCCGTCCTTCGCTTTCGCATAATGATCAGCCCTCTTCTCAAGCTCGTCACTGAGATCCTTCATTTCCGTGTCGAGAGCATCACGCCAAGTCGCTCTCCGATACTCGAGCATGTTTTCGAAGAACTGGACCCTGGCCGCCTTCCGCGCATCCGCTTCGACATCCCAGCTCGCTTCAATCATGTCGCGGATAGTAATGCTCTGGTTTTCTAGGTTTTCCAGTGTTACCGCAATCGACGCCATCAACTGGGATAAGCGAGGATCAAGCATGCCGCCCGGCTTGTATGTTAAGTCGTGCAGCTTTGATGCCCACGCATCGTGCAGGACTGTCTTAACCTGAATTTCGCACTGGAGGCTGTCACTGCCAACGAGCTTAGCGCAAACAACATGGGTCGCGTAGTATCCCGCCTTGTTATCATGCTTTTCCGGTTTCGATACTGAAATGTCTTTT
Source organism: Agrobacterium sp. NPDC090283 (assembly GCF_044769685.1). Taxonomy (NCBI): domain Bacteria; kingdom Pseudomonadati; phylum Pseudomonadota; class Alphaproteobacteria; order Hyphomicrobiales; family Rhizobiaceae; genus Agrobacterium; species Agrobacterium sp. NPDC090283. The sequence continues at coordinate 5,123 of NZ_JBIVYG010000036.1, forward strand.
ATTTTCAATGCCCGTTTCAGTGCCTCAAGGACTATACCGACCTGGTCATTATACTGGACAACAACGGTTAGACCGACGACGTCGTTAAGTTCTAAACATGCCTTGATGCTGGCGGACTTCCCTCGTTGACGAAGTTTTGCAGCAATTTTGTTGGAATCTTTAAAGCCGTCACCAGGCCGCGAGTAGACGTCACTTATTTGCTTGCTGAATTTTCCGTTTTTCAGCGCGCGGCATTCCGTAATAACCTCGTCCAGAAGCTTCTTGTAGTCTTCCCCATAGCGATTTTTGAATTCGTCTACTTGATATCGATCACTCATGCTTGCCCTCGAACCTACCTTTACCTGCGGGCTTCATGGAGCCTTAGATTTAAATATGCAAGTCCACAGGAGACCTCCATTCAACTTTAAGTTCCAAAGTGACCTTCGATTTGCATGGCGCAGCAATGTTATTCCCTATCGGGGAGTGAACCGCGACAAGTTTGGCAGGGACCTATTTCGGTGAGCGGCCTGCGCGGCGAATCCTTGCCTTAGTGACCGACAGCAACGGACAGCAGGCGACCACTGGCACGCTCAGCGTGGAGGCTTCGACGCTGGAGGCCGGAAAGGGGCAGCTTGCCGCCGGCGGGCTGCTCACGATCAGGGCCGGCGCGCTCGATCTGACGCGGGCGGACGATACGGGGCGGGATACGCTTCGGTCCCGTTCGGATATCGTGATCGAGGCGTCCAGCATCGATGCGCGCAACGGGCAGATCACGGCCGGAAACGACCTGACCCTGAAATCCACCCAAAACCTCAGCCTGAGTGATGGACGCTATGTCTCGGGCGGCATGCTGCTCGCACAGGCGGCACAGCTCACCTCCAGCGCCAGCCTTGCCGCAAGGTCGGTGGCGAAGCTGGAGGCGCTGGGCGGAAACCTGAACCATTCCGGGGAAATCGCGGGCAATGGCGGCACGGTCCTGTCATCGGCACAGGACATTGCAAACTCGGGTCGCGTCGTTTCGACGGACAAGGTGACGCTTACCGCTGCTGGTACCTTGCGCAACAGTTCGGCCGGCCTTGTCGCCGCTGACGATGGTGTCAGCGCCTCGGCAGCCACGATTGTCAATGACGGCTCGATTGCCCGATCCTCACTGCGTCTTATAGCTGTGGAGCAGCCCTTAACCGGTTTTCTACGCAGTGGTCCTTCTCACTGTCTTCGTTTAAAATTGTTGCTACGCAGGGGAATCGACATGGACGAGTTTGAGAAAAAGCAAGAGGACTATCAGAAACATCTCGACAAGATCTGGAGGACGGCGATCCAAAAAGCATTTGCCAATGAGGTACCTCGCTCGCGAAGCTGGTCTGACCCCTACGATCTCGCCGACGTCCTTCGTCATTTCATGGAAGGAAACTACTCCTACCTGACGCCGGACGGCCATCTTCCATTAATGGGCGTCAGCATTCATGAAGATGGAAAACGGCTCCTCTTCGATTTGAGCGAGACCGGCCTGCTCGAGATGCTCGTTGACAGAGCCACGTTTGAATACATCGAAAAGGAACCAATCGAATCCTTCTTCCTACTCGAGTTGAAGCGCATGCCGCCGAGCGGCGTCTACGAAGAAGTGCGCGACAATGAACAGGTAGTTCGGGTCGATGGGATGGATTATGACTATTCTCTCGCCGAACACGGTATATTTGAGTACGACGAAGATGGTAACGAGATTCCGCTCCCCGATGACGCAAAGACAGTATTGCGTCTCCTCCGTGGGAAACTCCTGATAGTTTCAAAAGGCAGCATGTGGAACCATTCCGACCAGACGTGGGCGGGTATCCACGCCACAATGTCGCCCGCCGAAATCCGCGTAGACATAGAGCAGGCTCTGGAGAGGACGTAGTAGCTAGGACTATCCGACTGCGCTAGTCCGAGCACTTCGCCAAGAGTTCGCTTCAGCCACTTCCGACTTCAGCGCGAACGATGTGCCATCGCTGTGCACCGGCCGAAGTAAAACGCTTATCATCGCGCGGGATCCACATAAGCGGCGAGGCAAACGGTGCCATTAGAAGCCATATTTCGCCCGGCGCGTCGTAAATGCCCGCTGCCCGCCTTCGAGCAGGTTCTTGACGAGTTCCTTGATCTCCGGGACGTCGATCGATCCACATAGATCCTGCTGGATGACCGTCCGCTCGATGCCGCCGTCGATTATCGGCTTCAGACCGACAATCTGTTCGGCATCGCCGAGAACCGGGATGTTGGCATTGTGGCTCGAGAAAATGAACTGCCGGCGGCGCTTCTCAACTTTCATCGCAGGAACGATGCTGTCGGCGATGAACCTGTTATCGAGATCGTCTTCGGGCTGGTCCACGATGAGGGGAGCGTTGGATTCGAGGAGCAGAAGGAGCAAGACAGCCGTGGCTTTCTGGCCCGTCGACAACTCATCGAGTTGCTTCCACGTCTGGGTGCCTTCGGGCCCGACATTCAATTCCACGACCGCTTCTGCTGGCAGCTCGCACTCCTCGATCTCAAGAGCGAGGGCATCCCCTTGCTGCGCTATCCGATCCGCACTGGTAATCGAGAAGCCGTAGTTCGACTGAAGGGCCTGAGATCCCACGCGGACGGCATTGGCCAGGTCGGTCAGTCCCAGAGCATCGCGGAGCCGGAGCTTCTCGATAGGCTGGGTCAGGTTGCCTCCCGCACGCTGTTTAAGGATGGATTCCAGCGGACCGAGGTCCGAATTCTGTCTGATCCGGACGCGAACCCGGTTTGTCAGTCTCTGCGAGACCTTGCGGGCGGCCGTTTCCAGTGCGCGGTAGTCCTTTGCCTTAAAGGTTTCCCATTCGACGAGCAAGGATTCCCGTGCAGTTCGGGCCGACGTAAGTTCGGCGACAAGAACCTCTCTTTCTGTCTCCTTAGGCTTCAAGGTTTCCACCTGGTTCTTGATCGACACGAACTTGCGTGGCTCGTGGCCTTCAGTCTCCAGTTCACGCACCAGCGATGCGAACCGCTTCTCCGCAGCAGTGTTCAGCGGATCCCAGTCTGCCTTGACCGCCTCGATTTCCGATTTTGCAGCCTCCGCTGCCGCAGACAGTAGGGCGGCGGCATTGCGGCGGGCCTCGTCGAGATGCGCCGCTACATTGTCCAGCCTTTCCAGTAGCTCCCTGTTCGGAAGAACGACGTCTTCGCCAAGGCTCATCTTCCTGGCCTCTTCCGGTGGGCTGAGTTCTTCGACCGTCGTCACAATGTCGGTAACGAAATCAGAAGCGACCGCAAAAATCCGAGCTTCGGCGTCGAAGCTCGTCTTCTCGCTCAGTCGTTCTTCAAGACCCGCAGTGGCGAAGCGAGTGAGATTCGCTCTTAGACCAGGCAGGGCGGCAAGCTGTTCCTCTATCTGACTGAGGTCCGATTTGGAGGTGTTTATCGAGCTACGAGACTTTTGCAGACGTTCCCGCAGTTTCCGCCGCTCGTCGCCGACGTCCGTGTCGGACGACGTAAAGCGCCGCAGGATTTCAGCAAGCTTGTCAGGATGCCGCGTCAGTTCAGAAATCTCGTGCTGGCCGAACACTTCTACGTCCCCGATGAAGTCGGATGGCGACACGTCGGGAAGCCGGTTTCCAGCCTGATCAAAGACTACCGGGGACTGCCCCATGATGCGCGTGACGAGGTAGTACTGCGGAGAAGGCTTTGGCAGCCGGATCACTACCGAAACGGCAGCACTCGGCTTGAGCACCTGCTTGAGGATCGCGCTATGGCTTCGCTTCGCCTCTTCGCCTCTCGGTTCGACACCGAGGACATATCTAAGGCTCTCGATCAGTGTGGACTTGCCTGCTCCGCGCGCTCCGACGAGGACGTTCAAGCCGCTGTTGAACCGTAGGGACTGTCCGTCGAGAAGACCGCCGGCCCACCCTATGGCAACGATTTCCCTATGATCGTCCTCATCGGGATCGGTGTTGAGTCTGATACGCGATTCCCAGTCGAGGAATCCTTGTCGCAGGCCTTCGATGGAGGCGGAGCTCATCTTCACAAGCGTTGTACAGCTCTTGTCCGAAAGTTCCTCCGGCGATGTTACGTCATTCGCGTTCACGATGCAGATCGGACGTTCTCGCTTCGCGGTCGTGTCGTTATTGCGCAGGATGTTGAGACAGTTCTGTGGCGCTTCGTCTCTCGGCCCGGCGATTGCGGCTGCAAGAAGATGCTCGGACTTCCAAGCCTGCGCCCTTGTGTGCCCCTTCAACGTCGTCAAAAGACCGCTCGCGCTGCAGACGTGCGCTGCTATGCAGACGCCGCCCGCCTCGGCGACCATTTGCAAGATCTGTTCGCAGGTCTTTCGGGCGATTGGTGACGGCGCGGAATGATCGACAATCTCGCAAGCGCCGATGTGCCGTTCGATCGTTCCAAGGGGAGTGCCAGGCTCGAAGAGACATAGGAGATGAATTCCCTCACTCGAATTGGCCTCAAATCCGGGAAAGACGACGATCCCCGCAGCCTCGAGAGCCGCAAGAAGCGAGGCCGTCGACGATACACGGAAATGATCGGTCAGGCCAACTACGCCCACTTTTGCCGCGATGCACGCGCGAACCATCGCCTCATTGTAGTCCGCCTCTTTCGTGAAGCTGTCGGCAACTGCAGAATGACGAGCGCCGTACTCGAAGGGATTGACCTGGAAGGCGCAGCGATGGAAGCGTGCGCCGTCAGGTCGCTTGATTGCCTCCTTTATCTCGTCGCCGAATCCATCGTGACCAAGCAACGTAAGCAGGTCCGTCGAAGCATCGAAATGTCCGCCCATCGCAAACTCCTTGTGATGACGAAGATTTATTCGAGGATCCGTATGCAATCAACAGGTGCGATATCAGAGAATACTATCGCGGGTGACGCCCGCGTTGGACCGGTCTTGCTGCGCGGATCTGCGTTGCCAATGGGCCGAACGGCCGCTACGGACCTCGCCCGGCCGTGGCGGATCCGGGCTGTTCTGCTCGCCGAAACGCACGTCGCGCGTCGTCTACAGCGGGCCGCTCCCGAAAAGTAGCCTGATAGGCCTGTCGGTGTGGGTGGATGCCCGTCGACCCTTGGCACCCTCTAAAGGGCCGTGTGCGACACTGCATTCTTGAACTTGCGGAGTTCTATGCCGATATCTGGGATTGCAGAACGGTTAAGCTGATCGAGCCTATCTGCACAAAGCTTGGACAGCTCGTCGTGATGCCAAAGCACTTCAAGCTTCGTCAGCCTCGATAAGCGCCCTGAACTCCGCCTCGAACGCATCTAAACGCGCCGAGAGCATCGCTGAATAAATATGCTTGATTCCGGTTTCGATCCGTAAATTTGCTATCCCGTCCTCGGCGACTTTCATAAATCTCTGACGGTGCGGCTCATCGAACTCCATTGCTCCGATTACCACCTCTCGAATGGTGTTTATGTGGGCGTCGAACTTTTGCCGAATTTCCAGTCGGCTTTGAACCAAGCCTATTCGATTCAATGCATAAATATAGATGGACGCCGTGGCGCGAGGACATTCGTTTCCTGAGAAGTCTACCGTCGGCAGCACCACAGACAAGTCGGCCTGCGGCCAATGCAGGTGGTTTGCCGGATCGGTTTGTGTGGGATCGATCAGCGCCGGGCTCTCTATTGTATTTGGATCTATCTCCGGATCCGCCCACACGCCGTCCAAGGTAGGAAAGGCGTCCTGCTTTCCGCCGGGTTCTGTATCGCCCATCGATGCGAGCGCGGCTTCGAGTTGGCTGAGGGTCATGCCTGCGTCTGCCGAGACTTGCCCTCTGCGGCGATTGCAGTCGATGCAAGAGGGAAGGAGGTTGTTCCAGTCAGCGGCGAGCCACCAATATCCGCGGTGATCATCCCGTTCCTGAACCCCGCCTTTTGGTCGGTAGTGCTCGACGTCCATAGGTTGACCACCCTCGTACCGAAGCTCACAGTAGGCGCATTTGCCGTTGAAGAGGTTGCGAAGGGCAAGCTTCACGTCGTCAGCCTTATAGGCTTCGAAAGGATAGGCCTTTTTATGGGGCGGCACCTCAGCATAGTACGCCTTCGCCTTGGCGTATTCCTTGAGGCCCGCGCCGTCGGCAGCGCTCAAGCTTTCGGGCGCGGGTGTTGTGGAGCGGTCAATGTACCTCATGCACCATCCAGGGGTTTGCGAAAGGCATCAAGCATGCGCTGAACTACTTCCTTTCTGGAACGCGATCCTCCTATCGGAGGTAGGTCTCGCCGCTCCGACAAGAAACGGCCCAGCGCCTCTTGGGCAAGCTGATCCACGGCAGTGTCGCCAAGAACCAAGGTGCTGCGAAGCCCTTGACCGAGCCGGGTTGCCTCCGCTTGAGCACGCGGGTCTCCAGCGCTGGCCCTCGTTAGCGCATCGATGTACTGGTTGAGATTTGCCTCAATCTCGGGGTCCGCCGTGCTGTTCAGCCCGAAGTAGTCCGACGTCAGAATCTGCTCCGCCCGCATTCCGGTTATATCAGGAAGGTCTTCCAGCAATGCGATCTGTCGATTTTCATCTTTGAACAACACGATCACCTCGCCGTTCTCCATGCCGCGAAGACATAACGGGTCGTGGGTCGTTGCAATGAACGTGACATTGGGCATGGCACGTCGCAGAGCCGACATCACTCTCATCTTCCAGCGCGGATGAAGGTGGGTCTCCACCTCATCGATAAGCACGACGCCGCGAGCATTCTCCAACTCGGGTTGGTCTTGTAAAAGCTCGCGCATGATGTCGACCGCCATGGCGAAAAGAGAACGGTATCCTTCGCTCAGTCGGCCCAAAGGTTCAAGCCGACCCTGTACTCGTACGCAAACGCCCATCAGTTCATCGAGAACCAGATCGTCGCTCTCTCTCAGCGCAAGAATCTCCCGCAGGCCTCGGGCGACGGCATTGAATTTATTGGGCTCGCTCACCGCAATTTCGCGCAACCAAGCAGCCGGGTCTGGAAGAGCAACCGCAGGGCGGAAAAGACTTCGGACGCGAGCAGATCTCGATTTTAACCAGGGAGCGCCGTCCTTCGAATAGCGTCGTGGTCCGTAGCCAATCACTACAGACCACGGCTGGGGGGCGCTCTCCATGCGCCTTATAAGGGGATCGACGGTAAGGATTGCAGGCTCCGAGCGATCGTGAAAGCTTATCTTGACGCACAATGGTTCTGTGTCCACGAGTTCAAGACGTTGCTCGCCCTTGCGACGCAACAGATCCTCGGCTTCAACGAGACTAGATGAATCACGCTCGCCAAGTACCGTGAGTGCGATAGCTTCAAGGACGCTGCTCTTCCCAGCCGCATTCTCGCCGAGAACCATAAGCGCTCCTGCCGTCCCGCTGGTTTTTCGGAGTGGGGGAACGTGTATCGTCAGCTCGCCTATGCTCTTGAAATTTTTTATCTCGATCATGCTGATCGCGGCCGGAGCGGGAGCGCGAACGTTAGGTGTTGCTCTAGACCCTGGAGGATCAATGTAGAACGGACGAGAGGCTGCACCGTTTTCCCGAACCTGCCCGACCGCGGTCCGAAGCGTGGTGTCACCGAGACGGTAGAGGTCCCCCATAAGTTTTTCAGAGGAAGGTCCCGACCTCCGCCACGCAGGCCGGATACCGGTCGCAGCCTCGATAACTAGATTCAGAAACTGCATCGCCGCGCCAGCGAACTCTGTATCGGGGCCGACCAAATTCTCTATTGGAGACCCGCTTCGCATTCCGTATTCAAGCCACGTCGCAAGGCGTTCTGCAGCCTCCCGACGGTTCCATACCAGCGGCTTCCTGTTAAGGTCGAGTTGCTTGATCGTGCGTTGCCCCCGCTCAGTTAGCGGTTCGTAATGGCCATCGAAGCAGAAGCGGAGATGCGTTCGCGGATCGTCGAAACACGGGTCGATGAGCAAGGCGTGCTCGGTTCCACGAGCCTCTCTTATGGTCGAGAATGGAGCGGCATACGCACCCATTACCGGAAACGCGCTACCTTTACGGCGATCGCATTCCATACATGTTGGATAGAGGTTATCCCAATCGTAGGCGAGCCAAGGATATATGGATTTCGGACGGAAGTGGTCGATCGTGTTGGCTGTGCGACTTTCGCAATAGGCACATTTGTAGAAAAACAGCGTCGACAGTGCCTCAGGTACTTCGGAGCGATGGATGATGGTTTCGTCGTAAGGGCTACGGCGTTGCGCCTGCTCATCCTCAGTGCGTTTCAGATAGTGCTCAACATTGCCGAGCGCCCGCTTCACCCGGTCGGAAACGAGCACGGCGGGAACGGATACTCGCTTACGATCGACGTAGCGCATCAGAATTCCTTTCGTGGGCCCACAGGACAGCCGGACGATTCCCACTGCCCAACCCAAATACATTTACGATGTCTTATTTGCAATCTGAGGTAGGGAATCGCGAGGGCCAAAAAGATGGAATGTACATGAGCGACACCGTCCCAGCGACCACGTCGATGGCGGAGAAGGGCAAGCCGGATATCGCGCCTGAAGCCTGGATCGACATGTTGCCCGGCGGCGGCGTACAGGGCTGGTGGATACCGAAATACCTTGCCGACACCCATCCGGACATCAAGACGGTCGCCGATCTCCTGAAGTACCCAGAGCTGGTTCCCAATCCTGAGTACCCGAGCACGGGCGCTATCTACAGCGGACCGCAGGGCTGGGGCGGCACGTAGTAACCGCCCAGCTCTTCAAAGGGTGCAATGCGGAGAAAGAAGGCTGGACACAGGATCGGCGGCAGACCTTGATGGTTCGATCGCAAAGGCCTTCGAGCGCAAGGAAGGGTGAACAGGATACTACTGGGCGCCGGCCGCCCTTCTCGGGCGTTTTGAGATGGTGCCGCTCCAGGGCGGGATGCCGCATGATGACGCCGAGTGGAAGCGTTGCATAACCGTCGCCGAATGCCCGGATCCCAAGCCGTACGCGTGGGCTGTCGATCGTATCGTCACGCTTGTTGCAAAGCCTCTCTCGGAAAAGGTAGGAACCCTTTCTTCGTTTTGCCTCCTATGGCGGGCTCGGCTCTTCGGCTTCCAGTGCTAAAAACTAATCTTCACGGCTTAATAACAGGTAACTTTGTGCTGGCTGTTGTGCACGGTTTCATTGAAAAACGCGGCATTATATAGCCAGTGCCACAAAAGTTCCCGACGAGGAACAGAGTGCCGTTCTTGTCCAAACTTACTAGATGGCCCGGTCTTCGGAACGAGGTGTTTGGAGAATGCCGATGGCCCATATTTGTCCTCAACGGTCCGGCAGGTGAGGGTGTCGAGGACGACATGGCGATTGTTCTTTCCCCTTGAGAAGCTCGGTGACGAGCCCGCTCGATGAGTTCCATGGTGACGCACGTTTTTGTTTGGGCGTCGCCGTAAGGTTATTTCTGAACTCCGAATATCGTAGAACTGGATGACTTTCTCGAAGGCGGTTTTCTGGTCTTCGAGGATCGAAATCTGCGATCTCAAATCCTCTAGCTTGAATAGCCCCGAGTTTCGTAGACACCCTCGGGTTAGATTTTCTGCTGCTTCTCGAACTCGACGGGCGACAGCATCCCGTTCCTGACGTGTTTG
>NZ_JBIVYG010000037.1:0-13644 GCF_044769685.1 Agrobacterium sp. NPDC090283
AGAATCTCTTGCGGATCGACGCCGGTGCGCTCGCGGCCCTCGTAGAGCCAGCTTTCGGCGCGGGCGGCTTCCTCGGCCGGGGGCAGATAGAGGAAAGTCAGGTAATAGCCGGAGACATAGTGCGTGCCGGCTTCCTCGAAATCAGCCTTGCGCTCGGCGTCGACCAGGCCGGAGGCCGCGTCGGGAAACTGGCTCGCCGGATAGATCGCTGCCTCATGGCGCTGCGCCTCGACGAAGATGCTCCAGCCTGAGCCGAGACGGCGGAAGGCGTTGTTGATGCGCCCAGTGACCGCGACCAGCTCGGCGGCGACGGCGCTATCGAGATCGGGACCGCGAAAGCGCGCCGTGCGCTGGAAGCTACCGTCCTTGTTGAGCACGACTCCCTCGGCCGCGAGCGCGACCCAGGGCAGGAAGTCGGCAAGACGGGCGGCGGTGCGGCGATATTCGGCGAGGTTCATCATGGGTGTCGCCTCCCTCAGACCGCGAGGAAAGCCGGGACGCGCAGATGGCGTCGGCCGACCTCGACAAAGAGCGGATCGCGCTTGGCCGCCCAGACTGCTGCGAAATGGCCGACGGCCCAGATCAGCAGGCCGACCAGCCAGAGGCGCAGGCCGAGGCCCACGGCCCCGGCCAGCGTCCCGTTGAGGATCGCGATGGAGCGCGGCGCACCGCCGAGCAGGATGTGCTCGGTCAGTGCGCGGTGAACCGGGACGGTGAATCCCGGCACATCCAGTTGCTCGAAGGCGACCGCCATCAGACGAGCGCCCCGCCGCCGAACGAGAAGAACGACAGGAAGAACGAGCTGGCGGCAAACGCGATCGACAGGCCGAACACGATCTGGATCAGCTTGCGGAAGCCGCCCGATGTGTCGCCGAAGGCGAGCGCGAGGCCCGTCGCGATGATGATGATGACCGCGATGATCTTGGCGACGGGGCCTTCGATCGACTGGAGGATTTTCTGGAGCGGCGCTTCCCACGGCATGGAAGAGCCGGAAGCGTGGGCGGCGGGCGCCAGGACGAGGTTGACGTAAGCGACGGCGGCGACGGTCGCGACGGTGCGACGGACGCGCATGGGGATGCGGATCATGAAGGGTCTCCTGTACTGCTGGGGGTGGCCAAAGGGCTGGAATGCGTGATGCGGTAGTCCCCGTCGGGCTTAAGCCCTTCGACGCGGGCGAGCTCAGTGAGCCGGCGCGCGGAACCGCGGCCGGAGAGGACGGCAACGAGGTCGACGGTCTCGGCGATCAGCGCGCGCGGGACGGTGACGACGGCTTCCTGAATGAGCTGTTCGAGACGGCGCAGCGCGCCGATGCCGGTGCCGGCGTGGATGGTGCCGACGCCGCCGGGATGGCCGGTGCCCCAGGCTTTGAGGAGGTCGAGCGCTTCGGCGCCGCGCACCTCGCCGATGGGGATGCGGTCGGGGCGCAGGCGCAGCGACGAGCGCACGAGATCGGAGAGCGTGACGACGCCCTCCTTGGTCCGCATGGAGACGAGATTGGGCGCGGCGCATTGCAGCTCGCGCGTAGCTTCGATGATGACGACGCGATCGGCGCTCTTGGCGACTTCGGCCAGCAGCGCATTGGTTAAGGTGGTCTTGCCGGTAGACGTGCCGCCCGCGACGAGGATGTTGGCGCGCGCCGCGACAGCCGCGCGCAACGTCGCAGCCTGATCGGCGGTCATGATCCCGGTGGCCACATAGTCGTCGAGCGTGAAGATGGCGACGGCGGGCTTGCGGATGGCGAAGGCGGGCGCGGCGACGACAGGCGGCAACAGGCCCTCGAACCGCTCTCCCGTTTCGGGCAGCTCGGCCGAGACGCGCGGGGACCGGGCATGAACTTCCGCGCCGACATGGTGGGCGACCAGGCGCACGATACGTTCGCCGTCGGCGGGCGACAGGGTTTCGCCGGTGTCGGACAGCCCTTGGGAAAGACGGTCGAGCCAGATGCGTCCGTCGGGGTTCAGCATCACTTCGACGACGGCGGGGTCTTCCAAAAAGCGGGCGATGGCGGGACCAAGCGCCGTGCGCAACATGCGCGCGCCGCGCTGGATCGCCTCCGGTTTCTGATGAGAAGAAGTCATGCCGTCCCCAAATCCGAGGGGACGCAACAGAGAGTTCCCCGATCGGGGATGATTAAAAGAGCCCGAAATCGGGCCCGTTCAACAAGTATCGGAGCCCGTGCGGCGGTCGGCGACTATCGGCGGCGAATAGGATGGGTTTAAGAATAGCCCATTTGCCAGAAAGACTTATCTGCTGGCAGTATTCAGAAAGTAAGCTGCGATTCGCGCTGTGCGCGAGCGACGACGAGGGGGAAATGATGGCAACGAGAAAGGAATTGTTGGACGCGGTCGTCGAACAGATATCAGACTATCGCGAGGGGGAGATTCCCGCGATGAACTCCGCCCACGTTGACAAGTGGGTAAAGCAGTTCCCGGGTGACGTCCAAGAGCCGCTCCTTACGGAACTCGCCCATGTCTTCAGCAAGACGTATTTCACACGCAAGAATGTGAAAGAGTTTCTGTCTGCCATCGCGGCCAACGACAAGCTCACTGGTGGAGACCCAGCCGCATTTTGGAAGCATACCGGAATTCTCAACATCCAGACAGCGGGCAATAGCCAACGCGACATGCTGGTGGTGTTGGACAAGGCGCTTCAGAAAACTTGTGGGATCGGGCTTGCGGACTGCGGCAAGGCACCGGTGAACCAGTATGTCTATATCGATGATGTGCTGTTCTCAGGCGGGCGGATCAAGCACGACATAACAAACTGGATCAAGGAGGCCGCGCCGCAAACTGCAAAGATTCATATCGTTACAATCGCCTATCATCGGCTCGGCCAATGGCGGACGGAAACCGATATAAAAGCCGCGGCGAAAGAAGCCGGAAAGTCGATCGATCTGTCCTGGTGGCGCGTATTCGAGATCGAGGACCGCAAGAAATATATCGACAATTCAGACGTCCTTCGTCCAGTCGCTATTCCGGCCGAGCCATCGACGGCCCAATATGTCGCCGGCCTGAAGCTCGAGCCCGTATTCAGGACGCCGGGTCAGATGGGTGCCTTGGGCTTCTTCTCCTCCGAGGCGGGGCGCTCCCAGTTGGAGCAGCAATTCCTCGTTTCGGGGGTCCGGGTCCGCGCGCTTTGCCCGCACTTGAATGCCTACATGCGTCCGCTGGGCAACAGCATGATGGGAACGACCGGCTTCGGTTCAATGATCGTCACCTACAGAAATTGCCCGAACAACGCGCCGTTGGTGTTGTGGGCTGGTGATCCGTGGTATCCTCTGTTTCCGAGGAAGACCAATTAACACGATGAGCCAAGCCGAATTCAGAGAATATGAACGCGATCAGGTCGTCAGCTTTCGCAAGACGACCGAGGATTTTGGCGGCCTTTCGAATATGGCCCCAGGTTATCCGATCTACGTCCTTGGTTTTAGAATCCGCACATCTGAAGCGCTCTATCAAGCCTGTCGTTTCCCGCATCTTCCGCAAGTTCAGCGGATGATTATCGAAGAAACGAGCCCGATGACGGCCAAGATGCGATCCAAGCCCTACCGTGACGATTCACGGCCCGACTGGGAAGAGGTGCGCGTCAAGGTCATGCGTTGGTGTCTGCGCGCGAAACTGCTGCACAATTGGACCGCGTTTTCCAAGCTTCTGCTCGCAACAGGCGACCGGCCGATCGTCGAGGACTCGCGCAAGGACGATTATTGGGGCGCCAAAGTCGGTGAGGATAATTTGCTTGCCGGCAGAAATGTGCTGGGCAGGCTGCTGATGGAATTGCGCGAGATCGTTCGCAGCGAGCCGACACGGTTGGAAGAGCTTTATCCGCTGGAAATTCCTGATTTCGTTCTTCTGGGCGAACCCATTCCGATACAGACAAGACGGGATGCGCGTCCTGTCGAGAATAGTTCCCACAATTTCAGGTCTGAGCGAACCAAATCTGCCGCCTCCAAAACAGCGGAAGAGCCCTCTCAGGATCGCTTGCTTTAGGTAACGCGGTTAGCCGGTTCGGCTTCACTCGCCATTTCTTGAGGGCTGTTCCCTTCAGCGCCATCGACATCGCGCGAAAGCTCCTTGAGGAACCTGTCCCCGGTCGCCAGTCGCTTGCCGAGGGTCTGCAGGAAGCCGTCGAATCGCTCTGCGCCCTTGGCGCGCGCCGATGCCTGTGCGTTGTCGGAGAGCGGCGGGGTGAAGATCAGCCAGTAGCGGACGAACAGCGCCAGAGTCTCGCCGAGCACCGCAACATCCTCGTCGAGCGCGCCGATCTGGCGGCCGAGCCGGTCGAGCCGGCGCGACATGGCGGCCTCCAGCTTCTCGCTCGTATCGCCGGACAGGAACGACGCGACGGCGGCTTCGACGATGGCGGATTTGGAGATATTGCGGCGAAGCGCCAGCGCCTCGACCTGCTTGAGCAAGGCCGGATCGAAATAGACGTTCATGCGGGTGCGCGAGGTCATGGGCGGCTCCTCAAAGCTCTATGCCGTCGCCGGGGTCGAGCGAGGCTTGCCGCGCGACCATCCGCATCCGCCCCCGCATGGCGTTGGCCTTGGCGGCGTCGACATCGGGCTCGTCGTCCAGAAGCTCGAACTCCTGCGCGGGCGACGGTGGCGACGGGAGGATTTCTTCATGTTCGGGCAATTCCGGCTCGCGGCGGATGCCGGCATTGGCATGGTCGCCGCCGTCATCACCGCCGCCCGCCGCAATCGCACGGCCCGTTGCCGCGACGACGCGACCGGACCAGTCATCGGTCGCGGCGGCATTGGCGGGCGTGGCGGGAAGCTCGGGCGGTGCGACGATGCGCTCCTGCAAGCGCGCGTCCTCGAAATACTTCGCCTTCGTCGCCTTGATCGGCGGGGTGCCCGCGACCATTACGATTTCCTCGTTGGGCGGGAGCTGCATGATCTCGCCGGGCGTCAGCAGCGGGCGGGCCGTCTCCTGCCGCGAGACCATGAGATGCCCCAGCCAGGGCGACAGACGGTGGCCGGCATAGTTGGTGCTATCGCGCAGTTCGGTCGCCGTTCCGAGCGCATCGGACACGCGCTTGGCGGTGCGCTCGTCGTTGGTCGCGAAGCTGACGCGGACATGGCAGTTGTCGAGGATGGCGTTGTTCGGCCCGTAGGCGCGCTCGATCTGGTTGAGCGATTGGGTGATCAGGAAGCCCTTGATGCCGTAGCCCGCCATGAAGGCGAGCGCCGATTCAAAGAAGTCGAGCCGTCCCAGCGCCGGAAACTCGTCGAGCATGAGGAGCAGGCGGTGGCGCTTGCCCGATGCGGTCAACTCCTCGGTCAGCCGGCGGCCGATCTGGTTGAGGATGAGGCGGATCAGCGGCTTGGTGCGGTTGATGTCGGACGGCGGCACGACAAGATAGAGGCTGACCGGCTTCCTGCCCCCGACGAGATCGGCGATGCGCCAGTCGCAGCGCGCGGTGACGCGGGCGACGACGGGATCGCGGTAGAGGCCGAGGAACGACATGGCGGTCGAGAGCACGCCGGAGCGTTCGTTGTCGGATTTGTTCAGCAGCTCGCGCGCCGACGATGCGATGACGGGATGGACGCCGGCCTCGCCGAGATGGGGTGTGTCCATCATGGCGCGGAGGGTCGCTTCGACGGCGCGGCGCGGATCGGAGAGAAAGTTGGCGACGCCCGCCAGCGTCTTGTCCGGCTCGGCGTAGAGGACGTGCAGGATCGCGCCGACCAGCAGCGAATGAGAGGTTTTTTCCCAGTGGTTGCGCTTGTCGAGACTGCCTTCGGGATCGACCAAGATGTCGGCGATGTTCTGAACGTCGCGGACTTCCCATTCCCCTTGCCGGACCTCCAGCAATGGGTTGTAGGCAGAGGAGTTCACATTGGTCGGATCGAACAGCAGCACGCGGCCATGCCGGGAGCGGAAGCCCGCCGTCAGCGTCCAGTTCTCGCCCTTGATGTCATGGACGATGCAGCTTCCCGGCCAGGTCAGCAGGGTCGGCACGACGAGGCCGACGCCCTTGCCCGATCGGGTCGGCGCGAAGCAAAGCACATGCTCGGGGCCGTCATGGCGCAGATAGCCGCGGTCGTATCGGCCGAGCAGCACGCCGTCGGGACCAAGCAGACCCGCGACCAGCACCTCTTCGTTCTCGGCCCAGCGCGCCGAGCCGTAGGTCGCGACATTACGGGCTTCTCGGGCGCGGATGAGCGACATGAGGATGGCGGCGGCGATGGCGATGAAGCCGCCGGATGCGGCGATCATCGCGCCTTCGGTGAAGATCGCGGGCGCATAGGCGTCGTAGGAGAACCACCACCAAAAGAAGACGGGCGGATAATAGACGGGTAAGCCCGCCAGCCCGAACCATGGGCTACCGAGCTGCGGCTGAAAGCCGAGACGCCATGCGGTCCATTGGGTCGCCGCCCAAGTTGTGATGAGAACGATGGTCAGGACTACGGCGATCTGACCCCAAAGAATTCGGCCTCCACGCATACAGGCTCCAATCGGCAAAAATGTCGGAGCCGATCAGAGAATGGGGGTTTTCGGGAGTGGCAACAGGGCAAGCGTGGCTGGAGGGGCGCCGGATAGAAACGGCGGCGAATAGGATGGTCGCGGCGATAAGGAAAACTCGACGCTCAGGCGGATCGGGTTGATCGGCCTATTTCTGCTGCAAGCGAGAAGAGGTTCCGCAAGGCGGCGCTTCGATTGTGCGGCGACCAGACTGCCGAGAAGACGACTGGCTCAGGCTCGTCGGTAATCGGCAGCAATACGATTCCAGGCGTTGGAAATAGCCCGCTCGCCGCGCCAAGGAGTGTGATGCCGAAACCCTGTGCGACCATCGACAGCAACGTGCCGCGTTCCACCTCGAAACGCTGGATCGCTGGCTGGAGCCAGCGACCGGCGAGGCGCAGCACGATATGGTCGTGAACCTGCGGCCCAGTACCGCCGTGGCGAACAAGGAATTGCTCGGACGCGAGATCAGCCCAGGTGACGCCGGATTGGTCCGCAAGCTGATGGCAAGCCGATATCGCGACCACAAGCGGCTCTGTCCAGATCGACTTGGAATGGCAGTCTGGCAGATCGAACACGCCAACGACGAACGCAACGTCGATCCTGTTCATACGAAGCTGCGCGATCGAATCGCGCGCCGTTGCTTCGACCATTTCGACAACAATGTAGGGATATTCCTTGCGGTAGTCGGCTAGCAGATTGTTGAGAAAGCTGCCCGCGATCAGGCCATGAACGCCGATACGTAGGCGGCCGCGTTCTCCCGATGCCGCCATGCCGGCCGTCTTCACGGCATGGTCGAGCTGGTCGATGCCAGCCGCTGCCCGTTCGACAAAAAGGCGTCCGGCTTCGGTGAGCCGGACGCCGCGCGTGTTTCGCTCAAAAAGCAGGATGCCAAGCTCCTCCTCCAGAGCCTTAACGCGCGCGCTGACGCAGGACTGGCTAACGCCGAGCGCCTTTGCCGCATGGCTGAAGCTCAGGTACTCGGCAACCGCAAGCGTTTGAACAAGAGATGCCATCGGAATCCGGCCTTTGGCAATGCCGGCCATTTCCCGTTCGTGTTCGTTTCGGCGCCTTCGCTTCATTCATGAACCCGCGCGCCGCAGGAACCTCAAGTCGGAACGAAATGGAGCGACCACCACCACCAGGCCAACCAACACAGCGACCATTCCGGCAAGCCGGACGACCTCGAACCGCTCGCCTAGGACGATGGCCGCCGAGGCTGCCCCAAACAACGGTACCAAAAGAGAGAAGGGGGCGACGGTCGCAGCGGGATATCGTTTCAGCAAATGTCCCCAAATTGCGAAGCAAAGGATGGTGGACAAGACTGAGAGATACAGAACCGCACTGACACCGCTCAGGCGCACTTGCGACAGTGCGCTGCCGATCGACGCCGGCCCGTCCAGCAGCATGGACAACCCCAACAGCGGGAGCGGCGGAATGAGGCTGAGCCAGACCACCATGGCCAGCATGTCGACCTTTCCCGCGCCACGCAGCGATATATTTCCGACTGCCCAGCACAATGCCGCGCCGAGGCACAGAACCAGGCCGGTTACGGAGAAGCCTGTGCTTCCGATCGTTCCGGCGATGATTGTCAATCCGGTGAATGCGATCACGCTCCCGGCGACCTGCCGGGGCGTCGGCTTTTCCCGCAGCACGATGGAAGCGAGCAGGATTGTCAGAAAAGCCTGCGACTGAAGGACCACCGACGCCAGGCCCGCCGGCATCCCGAACGCCATGCTCGTGAACAGCAGCGCAAATTGCCCAAGGAACAGCGTGGTTCCTATCGCTACGAATTTCGGCCACGGCACCGCCGGGCGCGGCAGAAACAGAGCCGGGATGGCCGCAATCATGAAGCGCAAGGCTGCGAGCAAGAGAGGCGGAAAGCTTCCAAGACCGATCTGGATGATTGTGAAATTGATCCCCCATATCGCTGCAACGAGAAATGCCAGCAGGGTGTGCCGAGGGGTCATATTCTGGATGCCTTTCCGATTCCGAGGGGCGTTTCGCTATTCATCTCGACACGCTATCGCGGTATCTGTCATAAATAAAACAAGGCATATGAATTACAGATATAACCTAGGCTGAAGATATGGCCGTCGATCTGAACCTTCTCGTCGTATTCCAGACCCTCATGAGCGAGTTAAACGCGACGCGAGCGGCTGCACGGTTGGGAGTTAGCCAGGCCGCCGTAAGCGCTTCCTTGAAGCGACTGCGCGAGGCCTACGGAGACCCCCTGTTCCAGCGAACGCAGCGCGGTCTGCTGCCAACGCCGCGCGCCATCCTCCTGCAGCCCCGGATTGAGGAGGCACTCGGTATCATCGAAGGAACCCTCGATGCCTCGACATCGCATGCAGATGGCACTGCGAAGGCGACGATCGTACGGATCGGCCTCTCGGATGATTTTGAGATGGCATTCGGTACAAGGATATTGGCGTTGGCCAAGCAAAAGATGCCGCATGTCAGGATCGTCTTCCGCCAGACCAACAGCCTCATGGGCGCACAGGCCATGAACGAAAAGGACATCGACCTGGCGATCACCTCGGGCGGCTTCAACGACGGGCGGCTCAAGCACCTTTCGCTTGGGCATTCCGACTACATGATCGTCTACGACCGAGCATATAGGGACGGTGATGCGCCGTTCACGACGGGCGAGTATGTCGCGCGTGACCATATCCTAGTTTCGTTTTCCGGCCTGACCGGGATCACCGACGACGTACTTGCCGAGCACGGCTTGCGGCGCAGGGTCCGGGCCGCGACAACGCACTTTTCCGCGCTGGCATTCCTGCTACGCGGCACAGATGGCGTTGCGACGATTCCGAGCCATGCGGCAATGGCGTTGCGCGACCTGGGCATGTTCGGGCTCTCGCCTTGTCCCCTGCGTTTCCCACGCTATGCGTTCGGCGTGAGTTGGCGGTTCGACACGATCCGCAATCCAACGGTGATGCAGGTCCGGGATCTTATCATCGAAGCGCTCGAACCAGCGAAAATCGGTGCCCTGTCTGAGTAGCGTGGCTAGAAAAACTATGCCGGCTATGGAGCGCCTAAACGTGCACCAGTCAACTGGATCCGCGGAGTCATTTACAATCCCAATCCCCGCTGCCGCCCCAACTGCCAGGACACCGAACCACCCTGAACGACGCCCATGACTTCGCGGCCGAGCTGACGGTCGATGACGGGCCGCCACGGGACAAGTGTGAACTCGTGACTCTGCTCCACAATGGCAAGCTTGCCGCTCGATAGCTGGACGGTCCCGGTGAATTTGCCGCTGACGGTCTCGCCATCCGCGGCGGCACGGAACGGCAGTCCCTTGGTTGCTGCCATCTCCGCACCAACACGGGCAACCTCGCGCTCGCGCAGGGTGGCGAGGAGTTTGCGCCGGTAGGCGATGCCGCCGTTCGGCTGACGGGCGGCGTCGCCCCGGTCAATATGATGTTCGCGGCGGCGGTCGATCGCCTCGCGCACCTGCTGGCCGAAACCCGACGGCGCGAGATCCGATGTCTCGCCCGAAACCAGCCGCCGGTCGAGCCAGGTCGCACCGTCCGCGCCGATCTGCTGTTCGAGCCGGGCAGCGGAGAGGATGCGGATATTGGCCTGCCGGTTGCGGCCCGCGTCATAGGCGGCGGCGCGGCTCTCGAAATCGTCAGGAATGCGCCATTGGTCGGCGTCGATCCGTTCGGCGATCCCGGCGCGGCGCAGCGCCTCCAGCCGACGCACATGCGCATCGACATAACCGTCATAGTCGCCGCCCGGAACGCGGCCCTCGAACTTCGCCTGTTCGAGATGGCGGCTCGGTCGATAGACACCGCCCTCGGCGATCGTGGCGATGGTGCGATCCGATGGACGGCTCGCGGTCTCGGCCGGGCCGATCTCGACGACGCTGCCGATCCGTGCGTCCTCGACGCGGGCCGGGTCGATACCGGGCAGATGATGGGTGCGCCCGTCGATCCCGTCGACCACGACGGTCAGGTTCTCGCCAAGCTCGTCGGTCAGATATTTGTCGACGACGCAGCCGACGATCGGGACTTCGGGCGCGGCGTCGTGAAGCTGGAACGTCGCGGGATCTCGGTCGAGTCCGTCGGCCTTCAGCGCCTTGTGCATGTTGCGGATGATGTCGCCGCGCTCACCCAGCTCGCGCAGCGCCGGTTCCATCCGCTCGCTCAATTCCCAGACGCCGGGCGCGTGTTCGGTGGCGAGGCCCATCTTCTCCAGCTTGGAGAGACGGCGCAGGCGCAAGGTCCGGTCGCGCTGGCGCTGAGGATCGGCGGGCTCGTTGCGCAGGTCGAGGAAGCGGTCTTCGGCTTCGCTTGCCATGGCGCGGTCGATGCGGGTGAAGCGGTCCTGGCCGATCTCGGCGGTGAGCTTGCGGCTCTGCTCGATCTCGGTGACGGGGCCAAGCTCCAGCGTCGCGAGATCGCTCGCCCGTTCGCGGAGGCCGTTGGCAAGATAGTCGCCGTTGATGACCAGGTTCTCGCCCAGCTCGTCCACGCCGCGCACGATGACATGGACATGCGGATGGCCGGTGTTGTGGTGATTGACCGCGACCCAATCGAGCCGGGTGCCGAGATCGGTTTCGATCTGCGCCATGAGGTCGCGGGTATAGGCCGTGAGGTCGGAGAGGTCCGCACCGTCCTCCGGCGAGACGATGAAACGGAACTGGTGGCGATCGTCGGCGCCGCGCTCGACGAAGGCAGCGGCGTCGGCGCGGTCTTCGCCGGCCGAGTAGAGCTGGCCGCGCTCGCCATCGCGCGAGGTGCCGTCGCGCTGGATATAGCGCAGATGCGCAGCGGATTTTCCGGTCTTGCCCGCGCCCTGGACGTAGCGGGTTTTGACGACGACGCGGCGCGCGCCGGGCGCGCTGTGACGCCAGCCGCCCGACAGGGTGCGGGCGCGCACGAAGGCTGCGCCGCGTCCCCGTTTCAGGCCCGGTCCGCTGGCCGCCCGCGCACCCTTGCCGCCCTTGGCTGCCGAACCGGAGGCAGACCGTTTCGGCGATCCTAATGCTGACCGCGATGGGCTGTTGCTCTGCTGGCGCGCGATCTTCTTCGCCTGGGTCAGAAAGCTCTTGGCCCTGCCGAGCTTCGGCGCATCGGCGCGCACGCGGCCCGGCCTCGGGCGGAAGCGGAATTCTTCGTCGTCGCTCAAGCC
This sequence comes from Agrobacterium sp. NPDC090283, assembly GCF_044769685.1. NCBI lineage: Bacteria > Pseudomonadati > Pseudomonadota > Alphaproteobacteria > Hyphomicrobiales > Rhizobiaceae > Agrobacterium > Agrobacterium sp. NPDC090283. Next base: position 11,613 of record NZ_JBIVYG010000037.1, read on the forward strand.
AGCGCCTCCGGGGCAAAACCACGGAAAACGCCCGATTTCGGGCGATAGTGCCGCTCGAAACCCACCAAAGCCAAGGCTTTGCGCGAAGACGCGGCACGCGGCGTCCAAAACCAAGGTGCCGCCAGCGCCGCCCCAAAACAGTGTGCAGACAAGGGCTTGCCCCGAAACCGCGCCAACGGAGTGCCGGTTTCCTTTATCTTGCCCTCCGCCCTTTCTTCCCTTTCTGCCCTTCGATCCAGATATGCAGCCAGGCGCCCCCCGACCTGACTGCACACCGGATCAAGCACGCGAGAGCGCGGGGACGCGATGCTCATCGCATTCCCCCGCCGTTCGCGCGGGCGACGAACATGGTGCCGCGCTGCGGCTCTGCATCGACGGAATCGCGCACCGGAACGACAGCGCGACCGTCGCCGGATCGTTCGCCAGACTGCGCACCGACCTGAACGCCCGGCCGCGCGCCGGATGACGCTTCGGCTGCGCTGCGGATGTCACTCGCGCGCAGTATGAACAGTGGAGCCTCGCGCCAATCCGGCGGCGGTTCGGCGCGCTTCTCAGGCGCATCGACGGGCGCTGCCCCACCGAGCAGCGGCAGGAGGGCCGCGACATAGGAGCGGGTCTCCTCGGGCAGCGGGCGGCCCGTCGCGCGATGATCGTCATAGCGGCCGGGACCGGCATTATAGGCGGCGAGCATCGCGGCGACATTGCCGTAGCGGTCCCACATCTCGCGCAGATAGGCGGAGCCTGCGAGGATGTTGTCGCGCGGATCGTAGGGATCGCGGCCGAGCCGGTAGCGCACGCGCAGGCTCGCCCAGGTGTCGGGCATGAGCTGCATCAGACCTAACGCGCCGGCCGTCGAGATCGCGCGCACGTCGCCCGCGCTCTCGGCGCGCAGCACCGCACGAATCCAGTGTTCGGGAATGCCGAAGCGCTGCGACGCCTCTGCGATATGCGCGCCGTAGGGATCGCTGACTGGCCGCGTGACGACGACCGATTGCGCGATCGTCACGCCCGGTTCCGACGTGATCGCCAACAGCGCCAGAGACAGGAGCACGGCATAGCGCCGGGCGGACCTGTCTCCGCGTTGAGGCCAGCCTGCCAGCGTTCTCGCTGCGATCAAGGGTGCGCGCGAAGCGCCGGCCGATGGCCGCCCCTGACCTTCGCTGCGCGCGCCGGCCGTCCTGCGGTCGAGCGGGACGAAGGAATGGGACGCGCTTTTCGCGAACAAAGGAATAAGGGCTTTGAGCGCGCGGGCGACGGGATAGCGCATGGCTTCAATCCCGTTCTTCACGCGGCTTCGGGCGCGTCCAGTGCAGCGACCATGACGATCCCGCGTCGTCGTCGCGGAAGAGATTGGCGCGGATGGGATGCGGCAAGGCGGGATCGTCGATGAGCACCGAGAGATATTCGCCGGCCTTCTCGCCGGTGCGTTTCCACGCCGCGCCGATCTCCGGGCCGTCATTCGCGATGTAATGGACGCGATAGTCCGGCGCGTTCTCCGCGTCGGAATGTTCGGCGGGAACAATGACAAGTTCGCGCTTGAGTGTGAGCGTGACGAGTTGTCCGGCGAAGCCGGATGCGTCGCGATGGAATTGACCGATCTGGGGCATGTCTAGTCTCCATGCGGTGGCGTTGAGAAATCCGTCGGCGGACACCGCTCCCGCCGATGGGGAAGCGGTCAGCGCAGCATTGCTCCGGTCTGGGCACGCCAGACGAAGCGGCCTTCGCCGTCCTCGTCGGTCCAGAGCGGCAGCGCGCGGCCGATGACGGCGCTCGCCGCAAGCGAGCCGAAGTAACGGCCGTCCAGGCTGTCGCGGACGCCGCTGTTCATGAGGAAGAGTTCGCCGGGCGCGATGACGCGGCACCCCTGCCAGACGGGCAGATCGCGGCCGATCCGGTCGCGGTCGAGCGCGTCGCCCATCGCCACACCGTCAACGGCGATGGCGCGGCCGATCCGGCAAACCCGCTGGCCGGGAAGACCGGCGACGCGCTTCAAGAGCGGCACGCCGTTGCCGATATAGCCGCGGCCGACCAT
>NZ_JBIVYG010000038.1:0-13065 GCF_044769685.1 Agrobacterium sp. NPDC090283
GTGAAGCCCACACGCGCCGACATCACCACCAATCTCGTCATCACCACGGACCGACGCACCTACATGGTCGAGCTGCGATCCGGCGAGAAGCCCTATATGCCGGCCGTCTCTTGGGCCTATCCGCAGCCGGCAGGCGGCGGGAGCCAGGCGCTTCCGGCAACGCCGGTCATACCGGCTATCGCGGCGCGCAACTATCGCTATGGCCTCACCGGCGACACGCCGCCATGGAAGCCAGTCGCCGTCTATGACGACGGCCGCCGCGTCTATGTCGAGTTCCCGCGCGGCATCGTGCAGGGCGAGATGCCGCCGATCTTCGTCATCGGCCCCAACGGCGAAACCCAGATCGTCAACAGCCGCATCTATCAACACATCCTGATCGTGGATCGCCTGTTCGGCGCGGCCGAGCTGCGCCTTGGCGCCAGCGACCGCCAGCAGACCGTCAGGATCGTCCGCACCGACGGGAGACCCCAATCATGAGCGAGACCGAAACCCCAGCAGAAACCAACGCCGCCCCGATGCGTCTGCGCGCCGACGCCCCGCGCGTCACCCGCCTGTCGCGCAAGATGCTCGCCAGCGTCGCCGCCGTCGCCCTGGTCGGCATCGGCGGATCGCTGATCTACGCGCTCCAGACGCGCGGGCCGGACGATGGCGGCACCGAACTCTATTCCACCAACAACCGCCAGACCGCCGATGGCCTGGCCGGCTTGCCGAAGGACTATACCGGCCCGGTCCTGGGGCCGGCACTGCCCGGCGATCTCGGCCGCCCGATCCTCGACGCGCAGAACAACGGTCAGCCCGTCGCGGCCCCGGTTACGGCAACGCCCGGCGTCAGCGAGGCCGAACAGCGCCGCCGCGCCGAGGAGGAAGCCGCCCGGCTCAGTACCGTCTTCTTCCAGTCGCGGCAGGGCTCGACGGCCGCCACGGCGGGCGCGACGCCGAGCCTTGCCGGTCTCGACCTTTCCGGGGCTGGCGGACAGGCCGCCACGGGACAGGACAAGCAGCTCGCCTTCCTCAACGCGGCGGCCGACCGGCGCACGGTGACGCCCGACCGCGTGACGCCACCGGCGTCGCCCTTCGTGCTACAGGCCGGCGCGGTCATCTCGGCCGCGCTCATCACCGGCATCCGCTCCGATCTTCCCGGCCAGATCACCGCGCAGGTCACGGAAAACATCTATGACAGCCCGACCGGCCGCATCCTGCTCGTGCCGCAGGGCACGCGGCTGATCGGCCAGTATGACAACGGCGTGCAGTTCGGCCAACGCCGAGTCTTGCTGGTGTGGAACCGCCTCATAATGCCGAACGGCCGCTCGATCGTTCTCGAGCGCCAGCCGGGCGCCGATACGCAGGGCTATGCGGGTCTTGAGGATGGCGTCGATTACCACTGGTGGGATCTTGCCAAGGCCGCCGCGCTCTCGACGCTGCTCGGCGTCGGCGCCGAACTCGCGACCGACGACAATGACCGACTGCTCCGCGCCATCCGGGGCGGCGCGCAGGACACCGTGAACCAGGCCGGTCAGCAGATGATCCAGCGCCAGTTGCAGGTCGCGCCGACGCTGACCATCCGGCCCGGCTACCCGGTCAGGGTCATCGTCACCCGCGACATTGTGTTCGAGCCCTACAGGAGCTGATCCATGACCAAGCTGAAACTCGGCCCCATCGCCGACGACAAACCCGTCAAGATCGCGCTGGAGCTGCCCGCAGCGCTCCATCGCGACCTGATCGACTATGGCCGCCTTCTCGCCGAGGGCGGTGCGCCGATCGAGCCTGCCAAGCTCATCGTGCCGATGCTCGAACGCTTCATCTCGACCGACCGCGGCTTCGCCAAGGCCCGCCGCACGACGGGCTGACGCCCATTCCCGGTGTGGAGTGCCGCAGGCGCGTCGGCGGACATGCGGCACGCTACACACCGCCATTTGCCCTCCACTGTTCGCCAATCGCCGGGGTCTCGTGACGCCCGCAATCCGATAAGCCGAACGTTGGAGGAATCCATGAGCACAGAACGACCGACACCGCCCAGGCGACGCGCGCGCAGGATCGCCCCGAGGACCGCGCCCGCCGATCTCTACGACTATGCCGCCGATCGCAAACCGCGCTCGCAAAAGGGACGGCGCGCAGCCCCTCGCACCGACAAGCACGACTTGCCGGTTTACGACGATTGGGCCGATCTCGTGCCGGTCACGGAAGAAGAAATCGACGTATTCGAGCGCTTTTTCGGTGACCTGCTGGACCGCCTGTTCGGCGGGCCGCTCTACACCAAGCCCGGAGAAAATCTCTTGCCAATCATATCATCAGATGATATGGACAAAGAGTGAACGATGGGCGGAATTGACTATGACTACATTGAAGGTCGGCATCGCCGATCATGAGGAAATGAACGACCGGACCGGGCAAGTCGTGGCGGGCGAGAAAAAGCCCGCGCCGGGCGACCCGACAGTCTGGTTCGTGTCGACGGAATCCTTTGCGCAAGTGCTCTCGACGGGAAACCGCGAGCTGCTGCGCATCATCGACGAGCAGGCACCCGAATCCGTGGACGAGCTGGCGAAGATCGCCGGACGGGCGCAATCGAACGTCTCGCGCACCCTCAAGACAATGGCCGGCTATGGCCTCATCCGCATGGAAAAGGGCCGGGGCCTCAAGCTGACCCCCAAGCTCGCATACGATCATGTTGAACTGGTGCTGCCGCTGACCGCCGCCAAAGCGCCGCAGAAGGTCAAGGGAGGCCAGCAATGAACATTCAGTCCCCGCATGTCGCGCAGCGCGCCGCCCTCTATCTGCGCGTCTCCACGACCCGTCAGGCCGAGCACGACGTGTCGATCCCCGACCAGCGCAATCAGGGCGAAGCCTATTGCGCCGCGCGCGGCTATGAGCTGGTCGAAACCTTCGTCGAGGCCGGCGCATCCGCCACCAACGACAAGCGCCCCGAATTCCAGCGCATGATCGACGACGGCACCAGCAAGCCCGCGCCGTTCGATGTCATCGTGGTTCACAGCTTCTCGCGTTTCTTCCGCGATCACTTCGAGCTGGAGTTCTACGTCCGCAAGCTCGCCAAGAACGGCGTCAAGCTCGTCTCCATCACGCAGGAGATGGGCGACGATCCCATGCACGTCATGATGCGGCAGATCATGGCCCTGTTCGACGAATACCAGTCGAAGGAAAACGCCAAGCACGTCCTGCGCGCCATGAACGAGAACGCACGGCAAGGCTTCTGGAACGGCGCGCGCCCGCCCATCGGCTATCGCATCATCGCGGCCGAGCAGCGCGGATCGAAGACCAAGAAGAAGCTGGAGATCGACCCGCTGCACGCCGAGACCGTGCGGCTGATCTATCGTCTGTTCCTCGAAGGCGACGGCAACACCGGCCCGCTCGGCGTCAAGGGGATCACCTGCTACCTCAACGAACGCCGCTTCTTCACCCGCGACGGCGGGCGCTGGGGCCTTGCGCAAATCCACACGATCCTGACCCGCACGACCTATATCGGCGAACACCGCTTCAACACCCGCGCCCATAAGAACCGCGAGAAGAAGCCGGAGAGCGAAGTCGCGATCATGGAGGTTCCGCCGCTGATCGACCGCGAGACCTTTGACTTGGTGCAGGCTCGGTTGAAGTCGCGTCATCCTAGCTTGGTGCCGGCCCGCGTCACCAGCGGGCCGACCCTGCTGACCGGCATTTGCTTCTGCTCGAAGTGCGGGGGCGCGATGACGCTGCGCACCGGCCGAGGAAGCGCGGGCGGCGAATATCGCTACTACACCTGCTCGACCAAAGCCCGACAGGGTGCGACCGGCTGCGCCGGTCGCACCATCCCGATGGCGAAGCTCGACGATCTGGTCGCGAACCATCTCGACGAACGCTTGCTTGTGCCCTCGCGTCTGGAAAAGATCCTCGCCAGCCTTCTCGACCGTCGCAGCGATCGCGCGGAGCGTCGTCGGGAACAACTTGCCGAACTCAATCGGCGCGTCACGGAAACGGAAGCGCGGCTTGGTCGCCTCTACGACGCGATCGAAGCCGGTCTGACCGATTTGAACGACGAGGGGCTGAAAGAGCGGATGACCAGTCTCAAGGCGATTCGCGACCAGGCGAAGGCCGAAGCCGAGCGGCTGCAGATGACGCTTGATAGCTCAGGCAATCAGACGATCACCGTCGATATGCTCGATTCGCTTTCCGCCGCCGCGCGTGCGGGACTTCGGCTCGAAGAGGGCGGCTATCGGCGGGAACACCTTCGCGCCCTGGCGCAGCGCGTTGAAGTCGCTGACGACGAAGTTCGCATCATGGGATCGAAAACGGAACTGCTACGCACGCTTGTTGCCGCTTCTAGCGGGAAATCGGCGGGAATCGGCGTTAGTGGTTCTGTACTGAAATGGCGCACCCGGCAGGATTCGAACCTGCGACCTTTGGAATCGGAATCCAACACTCTATCCAGCTGAGCTACGGGTGCAGCGGTCACGCTTGAATCGCGTGCAGCGGTTGGTTCATACCCCAGCTTTGTTTTCGCATCAATGTCTAAAAATCAAAGATTTGCGAAACCTTGCCTGTTTTCGGGCAGCGCGGGTGAGGTTGCCTCATATGGGGTGGCCGTGGGCCTTTCCGTGGCGGCAGGGCGGTGCGTCGTTTGACGTATTGTTTTTTTGCCGGAATGGGTTTTCCCTTATAAGTAGTATGTTATTGCCGGGTGGGGCCGCTGTTTTGCCCCTCTCGCGAAGAGGTGGCCGGATTGCGGCAATGCCCTTCAAGCACGGCGCGGGAAGCGATTTTATCCCCCCGAAATTGGCGGGTAATTCATCATACTTTTTTAGTTCGCCGGGTGGCCACCCAGAGTCCCGGTTTGCTTTGCCGGCGATTAACTGTCAAATTATTATACAATATTAGTATCATCTACATTTATTTAGGATACAGTTTCGTGACGTTGTCGGGTATGATTTCGATACGGTAAAGGAACGAATCAGGCGGGGGATCGGATGGCTTTGCGATTGGCACACAGCAACGGGCCGCGGACGGAAAAGGCCGAAAGCGGCAGCGCGGAAGCGGCGCATATAACGGCTATCGACTATGGGTTGCTGACGACTGCGATCAGCTATCATTTGCGGCACTCGCAACTTGCCGTGGCAAACGGTTTCGCCGATGTGCTGGCCGAGCAGGGTTTGCGGCCAGCAGATTTTTCCGTTCTCGTGATCGTCGGCGGCAATCCCGGCCTCAAACAGAGCGATGTGGCGGAGGCGCTCGGCATACAGCGCGCCAATTTCGTCGCCATCGTTGACAGCATGGAAGAGAAGGGGCTGCTCGTCCGCCGCAAGTCGGAAGAGGACAGGCGCGTTCATTTCCTCGACATGACGGAGGAAGGCAGCAGCCTTCTCGACCGGCTTTCCAACACATGGCGGGACCGTGAGGAAAAGCTGATCGACAGGATCGGCGGCAAGAAGGCCCGCGATCAGCTTCTGGCCCTGCTCGGACGCCTGCGCGACTGACCTTCGACGTGAGCGGGCAATTCAGGTGCGGGCCAGGTGCGGGCAGCCGCAGGGTGCGGCCTGTGCGCAGATGTTGCGTCTTCCCATTGCCTGCGGCATCGGCAACGATCTTCCTGCGCTGGTCTTTCACGGCAGCCTGATCGGCAGCCGGGCTGAATTGCGTTGCAATTTTCCTGTGAAACCGCCAAGACGCATAAGCATCTTCACGCCTTCGGGCGTGGAACCGCAATCATGCGATCGACTGGAAAGGCCCGGGACGGGAACGCCATGCTGAATATCGATACGAGTCATCCGCTTTACCGTCCCCTGTGGGTCCGGTTGCTCATCGTCGGCTTTTGCGCCGCCTGGGCCGTCATCGAATTCGTCAATCGCGAGTTTTTCTGGGGAACCATCGTTGCCGGCATCGGGGCTTATGCAGCCTATGAATTGCTGCTGAAGTTCAAACCCGCAAGCGACGCCGCCAAAAGCGGGAATGGCACGGATGAGCCTGCCGCCGAGAGCGCGCCCACCGACAAGAACGATGCGGGCTGAAGCGCCCACTGTCTTTCGTTTCATTTATTTCCTGAGATAAGGCTGTCCGGCACTTTTAGCGGAAATGCTCCCGCGCCCGCAGCATCCGGATCGCCTGGTCGATCAGGAGATTGGCCGCCGTCATGCGCAGCGTCGCATTGTGCCGGAACTGCGGCTTCACCCCGTCGGGATGATTGAGGCGGGCGAAGGCGCGGCGCTTTTCCGCAAGCGTTGCGGCCGTGTCGGTTTCATGGATCGCCAGTTCCGCTGAAACATCGGCAAGCGACGTCTTTTCGAGATGGGCCGGCATCGGCTCTGGTTTGGGCTCCGGTTCGGGCTCCGGCTGAGGTTCCGGCGGAGGGGCCGGATCGGCCAGGAAGGCGAGATAGGCATCGAGATTGCCGTTTGCCGGCGGCGGCGCTTCAATATGCGTATCGATAACGAAGCCCGAACTGAAGCCGGCAATGCGGTGACCGACGGGCGGTGGCGGCTCCACGCCTTCCTCTTCTTTTTCTTGTTTCAGCCTGTCGACGACCGACTGGAAGACGGATTGTCCGAAGAGCATGCGGCTATTTCCTCGCCGGTCTGACTATCCGGCTTTTATGGATCATGAAGGTGGTGTCTGGCTTGCCGTGGTCACGGGCCGGTCAGCTTGCGGCTTTCATCCAGCACCAGATCGTAAAGCAGGCGGGCGCTGGGCGGCAGAACGCGGCCCTTGGTGGTGATGATGCTGTAAGGCTTGACGACCAGCTCGAAATCCGTCGGCAATATCCGGGTCCGGCCGATATCGGCCTGTTGGCCGGTAACGAATTCGGCCATGTCCTGGGCGATCGGGGCAATGGCATCGGTATTGCAGACAAGCGCGAGGGTGAGCACCACGGATGGCGTGTTGATGACGTTGCGCGGCATGGCGACGCCATGGGTGAGGAAGACATCCTCCATGGTTCTGCGCAACAGCGCGCCGGGCGGCTGGAAGACCCAGTCGTAACCCGAAAGATCCTGCAGGGTCACGGGTTCGCCGCGCAGCAGCGGGTGGCCTTCCCGCACCACGAGACAGGCGCGCTCTATGCCGATTTCGTGGATGGAGAAAAGGCCGGGATCGAAATCATCGGGAATGCGGCCGATGATGAAATCGTGGCGGGCCGCCAGCAGTTCCCGGGCCAGCACGTTGCTGCTTTCCACCTGCACGTTGATTTCGATGCCGGGATAGGTGTCCATGGCGCGCCTGATGGCGGGAACGACGAGGCTGATCGCAGGTGCTGTGACGGCGCCGATATAGACCGAGCCGCCGCTGCCCGACTTCATCTGGTTGAGTTCGCGGCTCGCCTCGCGCAGTTCCAGCAATATGGTGCGGGCCCGGCGCGCCAGCGCCTCGCCGAATTTCGTCAGCACCACGCCGCGCGAGGCGCGCTGACAGAGTGGTGATTTGACGATTGCTTCCATTTCCGCGAGCATGCGCGAGGCCGCAGGCTGCGTCATGTTCATGGCGGCCGCTGCCGCGCTGACCTGCCCGTGCTCCTCGATCATGACCAACATGCGCAGGTGGCTCATCTTCAATCCAGCCCGCAGCAACGGGTTGTCTTCAAAGACGAAAAGGGCCTCTGTTGTTTGCGCCTGCTCATACACTTTTTGGTTGTTCATGCGTTGTTTCATACCCCTCATCGGTTATTGTATCGATTTAATATATCATAATTGATATATTGAAACCGATATATTCTATTTGACAGTTATATGGATTCAGAACAATTTGCGGAATGCCGGGGAGGAGCGGCAGCTGTTCCATTTCGCAATTGCGAAATCGGAGTGAGCGCAATGCGGCTTCTTCCTCTGACGGCATGAATTTCATGGTGCATCGCAGCATGCGGGCGCCATAGAAGGGCTCAAGGGAGAGAGTTAATGAAGTCCATTATTTCGCTGATGGCAGCTTGTGCCATCGGTGCTGCGTCTTTCGCAGTGCCGGCTTTCGCACAGGACAAGGGTTCCGTTGGTATCGCCATGCCGACCAAGTCGTCCGCACGCTGGATCGACGACGGCAACAACATCGTGAAACAGCTGCAGGAAGCCGGTTACACCACCGATCTGCAATATGCCGATGACGATATTCCGAACCAGCTTTCCCAGATCGAGAACATGGTCACCAAGGGCGTCAAGGTCCTCGTGATCGCATCGATCGACGGCACGACGCTGTCGGACGTTCTGAAGCAGGCCGGCGAGCAGGGCATCAAGGTCATCGCTTATGACCGCCTCATCCGCAACAGCGGCGACGTCAGCTACTACGCAACCTTCGACAACTTCCAGGTTGGCGTGCTGCAGGCAACCTCGATCGTCGACAAGCTCGGCCTGAAGGATGGCAAGGGTCCGTTCAACATCGAACTCTTCGGCGGCTCCCCGGACGACAACAACGCCTTCTTCTTCTATGACGGCGCAATGTCGGTTCTCCAGCCTTACATCGACAGCGGCAAGCTGGTCGTGAAGTCCGGCCAGACCGGCATGGACAAGGTCGGTACGCTGCGTTGGGATCCGGCAACGGCCCAGGCCCGCATGGACAACCTGCTGTCCGCTTATTACACCGACGCCAAGGTTGACGCCGTTCTGTCGCCTTATGACGGTCTTTCCATCGGCATCATCTCCTCGCTGAAGGGCGTTGGTTATGGCACGAAGGACCAGCCGCTGCCGGTCGTTTCCGGTCAGGACGCTGAAGTTCCCTCGGTCAAGTCGATCATTGCCGGCGAACAGTACTCCACCATCTTCAAGGACACCCGCGAACTCGCCAAGGTGACCGTGAACATGGTCAACGCGGTTCTGCAGGGCAAGGAGCCGGAAGTGAACGACACCAAGACCTATGAAAATGGCGTCAAGGTCGTTCCGTCCTACCTGCTGAAGCCGGTTGCAGTCACCAAGGAGAACTACAAGCAGGTTCTCGTCGATGGCGGTTACTACAAGGAAGACCAGCTGAAATAAGCTGAAGACACATGCGGGGATGACTTGGCGTCATCCCCGTTTTTCCATAAAAATAAAAACGCCGGAATTAATCGGGCGCTGGATTGCGATATGGCCAATACCATTCTCGAAATGCGGAACATCACCAAGACGTTTCCGGGCGTGAAAGCGCTTGAGAACGTCAATCTTAGGGTTAAAGAGTGTGAGATCCACGCACTCGTCGGTGAGAACGGCGCGGGGAAGTCGACCTTGATGAAGGTCCTTTCCGGTGTTTACCCCGCCGGCACCTATGAGGGCGAAATCCACTATGAAGGCGCAGTGCGGAATTTTCGCGCCATCAACGACAGTGAAGATATTGGTATCATCATCATTCACCAGGAGTTGGCGCTCGTGCCGCTTCTGTCGATTGCGGAAAACATCTTCCTTGGCAACGAGGTCGCTTCGAGCGGCGTCATCAACTGGCAGCAGACCTTCAACCGGACCCGCGAACTTCTAAAGAAGGTGGGCCTGAAGGAATCGCCGGAGACGCTGATCACCGATATCGGTGTGGGCAAGCAGCAGCTGGTCGAGATCGCCAAGGCATTGTCGAAAAGCGTGAAGCTGCTCATTCTCGATGAGCCGACGGCGTCGCTCAACGAAAGCGATTCCGAGGCTCTGCTGAACCTGCTGATGGAATTCCGCAAGCAGGGCATGACCTCGATCATCATCACCCACAAGCTCAACGAAGTGCGCAAGGTGGCCGACCAGATCACCGTTTTGCGCGACGGCATGACGGTGAAGACGCTCGACTGTCACAAGGAAGAAATCAGCGAGGATGTCATCATCCGCAACATGGTGGGGCGCGATCTCGAGGATCGTTATCCGCCGCGCGACGTGCCGATCGGCGAGACCATTCTCGAAGTCAAGAACTGGAACGCCTATCACCAGCAGCATCGCGACCGCCAGGTTCTGCACGACATCAACATTACCGTGCGCAAGGGCGAAGTCGTCGGCATTGCCGGTCTGATGGGCGCGGGGCGCACCGAATTTGCGATGAGCGTGTTCGGCAAGTCCTATGGCCACAAGATCAGCGGCGAAGTGCTGATCGACGGCAAGCCCGTGGACGTCAGCACCGTGCGCAAGGCGATCGATGCCGGTCTTGCCTATGTCACGGAAGACCGCAAACATCTCGGTCTCGTGCTCAACGACAACATCCTGCACAATACCACGCTTGCCAATCTCGCCGGCGTGTCGAGTGCCAGCATCATCGACGACATCAAGGAAATGAAGGTGGCGAGCGATTTTCGCACGCGCCTGCGCATCCGCTCGTCGGGCATCTTTCAGGAAACGGTCAATCTTTCGGGCGGCAATCAGCAGAAGGTTGTGCTCTCCAAGTGGCTGTTCTCCAACCCCGATGTGCTGATCCTCGATGAACCGACCCGCGGTATCGATGTCGGCGCGAAATATGAAATCTACACCATCATCAACCAGCTCGCTGCCGACGGCAAAGGCGTTCTGATGATCTCATCGGAAATGCCCGAACTGCTCGGCAATTGCGACCGCATCTACGTCATGAACGAAGGCCGCATCGTCGCTGAATTGCCGAAGGGAGAGGCGAGCCAGGAAAGCATCATGCGCGCTATCATGCGCTCAGGGGAGAAGAACTCATGAGTTCGGCAAACACAACAAACGAAGAAAGTAACGTCGTCTCGATCTCGTCCTATATTCGTGCCAATATCCGCGAATATGGCATGCTGATCGCGCTCGTCGCCATCATGGTTTTCTTCCAGTTCTACACCGGCGGCATCCTGTTCCGCCCTGTGAACCTGACCAACCTCATCCTGCAGAACTCGTTCATCGTCATCATGGCGCTGGGCATGCTGCTCGTCATCGTCGCCGGGCATATCGACCTTTCGGTCGGCTCCATCGTCGCCTTTGTCGGTGCAATCGCGGCCATATTGACCGTGCAATGGGGCATGAACCCGTTCCTGGCGGCGCTGATTTGTCTCGTCATCGGCGGCATCATCGGTGCGGCCCAGGGTTACTGGATCGCCTATCACCGCATTCCGTCCTTCATCGTGACGCTGGCGGGCATGCTGGTGTTCCGCGGCCTGACGCTCTTCGTGCTCGGCGGCAAGAACATCGGTCCTTTCCCGACCGATTTCCAGATCATCAGCACCGGCTTCCTGCCCGATATCGGCGGCATTGAAGGCCTGAACACGACGTCGATGATCCTGACGTTGCTGATTACGGTCGTGCTGTTCTATCTGGCGTGGCGCCGCCGCGTCGTGAACGTGAAGCACGGCATCGACGTGGAGCCGTTCGGTTTCTTCATTGTGCAGAATCTGCTGATCTCCGGCGCGATCCTGTTCCTCGGTTACCAGCTGTCCACCTATCGCGGCCTGCCGAACGTGCTGATCGTGATGCTGGTGCTGATCGCGCTTTACAGCTTCGTGACGCGCCGCACGACCATCGGCCGTCGCGTCTACGCCATGGGCGGCAATGAAAAGGCGACCAAGCTTTCCGGTATCAATACCGAGCGCCTGAGCTTCCTCACCTTCGTCAACATGGGTGTGCTGGCCGGTCTTGCCGGCATGATCATCGCGACACGCCTCAACTCGGCAACGCCAAAGGCTGGCGTGGGCTTCGAGCTCGACGTGATCGCGGCCTGCTTCATTGGCGGTGCTTCGGCATCCGGCGGCGTTGGCAAGATCACCGGTGCGGTCATCGGTGCCTTCATCATGGGTGTCATGAACAACGGCATGTCGATTGTCGGCCTCGGCATCGACTTCCAGCAGATGGTCAAGGGCCTCGTACTGCTCGCCGCCGTGTTCTTCGACGTTTACAACAAGAACAAGGGCTGATCGGCCCAACCCTATCGCAGTCAAAAAAGTGGCCGGTTTCCGGCCACTTTCATAAGATGCAGGCGCAAGGCGCCGCGTAGAAGAGACAAGGCGCGTTGCGCCGGAGGAAGGAAATCCCGTGCTCATTTCACAGATCAAAGATGCCAGTGGCAATATCACCGTAGCGGTTCGCGAAGAAGGCGGACAGGCGCGCGCCGTCAAGGGTGCGGCTTCGGTTTATGCGCTCGCCATGGAAGCCGCCAATGGCGGCAAGAGCCTTGCCGATGTCATTTCCGCCCATGGTCTCGGCGATGCCGTCGATCTCGAAAAGGCCTATGCCGAAGGCCGTTTCCTGCCGCCGATCACCCATCCCGATCCGGCGCATCTGCATCTGACCGGCACCGGCCTCACCCATCTCGGTTCGGCCGCAACCCGCGACAGCATGCACAAGAAGACCACGGAAGCGGCAGAAGAAAGCCTGACGGATTCCATGAAGATGTTCCGCATGGGTCTCGAAAACGGCAAGCCGAAGGCGGGCGAAAAGGGCGTCCAGCCCGAGTGGTTCTACAAGGGCAATGGCCATGTGGCAGCTGCACCGGGTGCGGCGCTCACCTCTCCGTCCTTCGCGCTCGATGGCGGCGAAGAGCCGGAAATGGCCGGTATCTACGTGATTTCCGACAAGGGTGAGGCTGTGCGTATCGGCTTTGCCGTCTCGAACGAGTTTTCCGATCACGTCACCGAGCGGATCAACTATCTCTATCTCGCCCATTCCAAGCTTCGGCCGGCCAGCTTCGGCCCGGAAATCCGCGTCGGCGCTCCGCCGTCGGATATTCGCGGCACCTCGCGCATCCGTCGCGGCGACAAGGTCATCTTCGAAAAGCCGTTCGTTTCGGGTGAGGACAACATGTCCCACACCTTCGCGAACCTCGAATATCACCACTTCAAATATGGCCTGTTCCGCGCACCCGGCGACGTGCATGTGCATATGTTCGGCACCGCGACGCTCTCCTTCGCAGACGGTATCAAGCCGGAAGCGGGCGATGTCTTCGAAATCGAAGCAGCCGGTTTCGGCCTGCCGCTGAAGAACCCGCTGGCTGTCGATGCGGAAGAAGAGATCGCGGTTCGGCAGATCTGAGCTTTCGGCTAGAGCTTGAAAAAGGGTTGAGGGTGGGCTCTCATATTGCCCCGCCCTCCGTCATCCTCGGGCTCGACCCGAGGATCCACAAGCCGGCGTGACCATGGATCCTCGGGTCAAGTGTACAGCCCTGATACATAGTTGACAGATGTTCGGAGACATCCGTGACAGCTTTGCCTTTGTGGCAGAGGAGGTCGGG
>NZ_JBIVYG010000039.1:0-12890 GCF_044769685.1 Agrobacterium sp. NPDC090283
AGAATCTCTTGCGGATCGACGCCGGTGCGCTCGCGGCCCTCGTAGAGCCAGCTTTCGGCGCGGGCGGCTTCCTCGGCCGGGGGCAGATAGAGGAAGGTCAGGAAGTAGCCAGAGACGAAGTGAACGCCTTCTTCCTCGAAATCGGCCTTACGCTCGGCATCGACCAGGCCGGAAGCTGCATCGGGAAAGCTGTTATTCGGATAGGTCGCGGCCTGATGGCGCTGCGCCTCGACGAAAATGCTCCAGCCGGAACCGAGACGGCGGAAGGCGTTGTTGATACGTCCGGCGACCGCGACCAGCTCGGCGGCGACGGCGCTATCGAGATCGGGACCGCGAAACGACGCGGTGCGCTGGAATGATCCATCCTTGTTGAGGACGATGCCGGGGCCGACGAGCGCGACCCAGGGCAAGAAATCGGCAAGGCGGGCAGCGGTGCGGCGGTATTCGGCGAGATTCATCATGGGCGTCGCCTCCCTCAGACCGCGAGATGACCGGGGACGCGCAGATGGCGTCGGCCGACTTCAACAAAGAGGGGATCGCGGTTGGCGGCCCAGACCGCAGCGAAATGGCCGACGGCCCAGATGAGGAGGCCGACCAGCCACAGGCGCAGGCCGAGGCCCACGGCCCCGGCCAGCGTCCCGTTGAGAATCGCGATGGATCGCGGCGCACCGCCGAGCAGGATGTGCTCGGTCAGTGCGCGGTGAACCGGGACGGTGAATCCCGGCACATCCAGTTGCTCGAAGGCGACCGCCATCAGACTAGCGCCCCGCCGCCGAAGCTGAAGAACGACAGGAAGAAGCTCGACGCCGCGAAGGCGATCGACAGGCCGAACACGATCTGGATCAGCTTGCGGAAGCCGCCCGACGTGTCGCCGAAGGCGAGCGCCAGGCCCGTCGCGATGATGATGATGACCGCGACGATCTTGGCGACGGGGCCTTCGATCGACTGGAGGATTTTCTGAAGCGGCGCTTCCCACGGCATGGAGGAGCCGGAGGCGTGCGCGGCGGGAACGAGGACGAGATTGACATAGGCGAAGGCGGCGGCGGTCGCGACGGTGCGACGGACGCGCATGGACGTGCGGATCATGATGGGTCTCCTGTGTTGCTGGGGGTGGCTGCGGTGACGCGGTAATCCCCGTCCGGGCTGAGCCCTTCGACGCGGGCGAGTTCGGCGAGCCGGCGCGCGGAGCCGCGGCCGGAGAGGACGGCCACAAGGTCGATCGTCTCGGCGATCAGCGCGCGCGGGACGGTGACGACGGCCTCTTGAATGAGCTGTTCGAGCCGGCGCAGCGCGCCGATGCCGGTGCCGGCGTGGATCGTGCCGACGCCGCCCGGATGGCCGGTGCCCCAGGCTTTGAGGAGGTCGAGCGCTTCGGAACCGCGCACTTCGCCGATGGGGATGCGGTCGGGGCGCAGGCGGAGCGAGGAGCGGACGAGATCGGAGAGCGTGACGACGCCCTCCTTGGTCCGCATGGAAACGAGGTTGGACGCGGTGCATTGCAGCTCGCGCGTGTCCTCGATGATGACGACGCGATCCTGCGTCTTCGCCACCTCAGCGAGCAGCGCATTGGTCAGCGTGGTCTTGCCGGTCGAGGTGCCGCCCGCGACGAGGATGTTTGCGCGCGACGCGACGGCCGCGCGCAAGGTCGCGGCCTGGTCGGCGGTCATGATCCCGGCGGCGACGTAATCGTCGAGCGTGAAGACGGCGACGGCGGGCTTGCGGATCGCGAAGGCGGGTGCGGCGACGACGGGCGGAAGAAGGCCCTCGAACCGTTCCCCCGTTTCGGGCAGCTCGGCCGAGACGCGAGGGGACCGGGCATGAACCTCCGCGCCGACATGGTGGGCGACCAAGCGCACGATGCGCTCGCCGTCTGCGGGCGAGAGGGTTTCGCCGGTGTCGGACAGTCCTTGGGAGAGCCGGTCGATCCAGATGCGCCCGTCCGGGTTCAGCATCACCTCGACGACGGCGGGGTCTTCCAGAAAGCGGGCGATGGCGGGACCGAGCGCGGTGCGCAACATGCGCGCGCCGCGCTGGATCGCCTCCGGTTTCTGATGAGAAGAAGAAGTCATGCCGTCCCCAAGCCAGGGGGACGCAACAGAGAGTTCCCCGATCGGGGTCGATTAAAAGAGCCCGAAATCGGGCCTGTTCAACAAGTATCGAAGGCCGTGCGGCGGTCGGCGGCTATCGGCGGCGAATAGGACGGACCCGAATATTCAGGCAGGATCGTCACTCGGCTTTACGGCCTCCATCGGGTCTTCTCCCGCCAGCGAGTCGACATCGCGGGAAAGCTCTTTCAGGAACCTGTCTCCCGTTGCCAGACGCTTGCCGAGCGTCTGCATGAAACCCTCGAACCGCTCCGTGCCCTTGGCGCGCGCCGCGGCCTGGGCGGTGTCCGACATTGGCGGGGTGAAGGTCAGCCAGAAGCGCACGAACAGCGCCAGCGTCTCGCCGAGCACGGCGAGATCCTCGTCGAGCGCGCCGACCTGGCGGCCGAGCCGGTCGAGACGGCGCGACATGGCGGCCTCCAGCTTCTCGCTGGTGTCGCCTGATAGGAAGGATGCGACGGCCGCCTCCACGATGGCGGATTTGGAAATGTTGCGGCGAAGCGCCAGCGCCTCGACCTGCTTGAGCAGGGCCGGATCGAAATAGACGTTCATGCGGGTGCGTGAGGTCATGGGGCTCCTCAAAGCTCGATGCCGTCGTTGGGGTCGAGCGCGGCTTGCCGCGCGACCATCCGCATCCGGGCGCGCATGGCATTGGCCTTGGCGGCGTCCACGTCGGGTTCGTCGTCCAGAAAATCGAATTCCTGCGCGGGTGACGGCGGCGGCGGCAGGATTTCTTCATGCTCGGGCAATTCCGGCTCGCGGCGGATGCCCGCGTTGGCGGGATCGCCGCCGTCATCGCCGCTATCGGCTCCGCCCGTCTGGCCTGCCGCCGCGACGACGCGGCCGGACCAGTCATCGGTTGTGGGGGCGTTCGCGGGCGCGGCCACCAGCTCGGGCGGCGGGACGATGCGCTCCTGCAGGCGGGCGTCCTCGAAATAGCGGGCCTTGGTCGCCTTGATCGGCGGGGTGCCCGCGACCATGACGATTTCCTCGTTGGGCGGGAGCTGCATGATCTCGCCGGGGGTCAGCAGCGGCCGCGCCGTCTCCTGCCGTGAGACCATGAGATGCCCCAGCCAGGGCGACAGGCGGTGGCCGGCATAGTTGGTGGAATCGCGCAGTTCGGTCGCTGTGCCGAGTGCGTCCGACACGCGCTTGGCGGTGCGCTCGTCATTGGTCGCGAAGCTGACGCGCACATGGCAATTGTCGAGGATGGCGTTGTTCGGCCCGTAGGCGCGCTCGATCTGGTTGAGGCTCTGCGCGATCAGAAAGCCCTTGATGCCGTATCCCGCCATGAACGCGAGCGCCGATTCAAAGAAGTCGAGCCGCCCCAGCGCCGGAAATTCGTCGAGCATCAAGAGCAGCCGGTGACGCTTGCCCGATGCGGTCAGTTCCTCGGTCAGCCGGCGGCCGATCTGGTTGAGGATCAGGCGAATCAGCGGCTTGGTGCGGTTGATGTCGGACGGTGGCACGACGAGGTAGAGGCTGACCGGCTTTTTGCCGCCAACGAGATCGGCGATGCGCCAGTCGCAACGCGCCGTGACGCGCGCGACGACGGGATCGCGATAGAGGCCGAGGAACGACATGGCGGTCGAGAGCACGCCGGAGCGCTCATTGTCGGATTTGTTCAGCAACTCGCGCGCCGACGATGCGATGACGGGGTGCACCCCGGCCTCACCCAAATGCGGCGTGTCCATCATGGCACGTAAGGTCGCTTCGACCGGGCGGCGCGGATCGGAGAGGAAGTTGGCGACGCCGGCCAGCGTCTTATCGGGTTCGGCGTAGAGGACGTGCAGGATCGCGCCGACCAGAAGCGAGTGCGATGTCTTTTCCCAGTGGTTGCGTTTGTCCAAGCTCCCTTCGGGATCGACCAGAATGTCGGCGATGTTCTGAACGTCGCGGACTTCCCATTCCCCTTGCCGGACCTCCAGCAGCGGATTGTAGGCGGACGATTTCGCGTTGGTCGGATCGAACAGCAGCACGCGGCCATGGCGGGAGCGAAAGCCCGCCGTCAGGGTCCAGTTCTCGCCCTTAATGTCGTGGACGATGCAGCTTCCCGGCCAGGTCAGCAAGGTCGGCACGACGAGGCCGACGCCCTTGCCAGATCGGGTCGGGGCGAAACACAAGACATGCTCGGGACCGTCATGGCGCAGATAGTCCCGCTCATATTTTCCGAGCAGCACGCCATCGGGGCCGAGCAGGCCGGCGCTGCGGATTTCCTTGTCCTCGGCCCAACGCGCTGAACCATAGGTCGCGACATTGCGCGCCTCGCGCGACCGGACGATTGACATGAGGATGGCGGCTGCGATCGCGATGAAGCCGCCGGACGCGGCGATGATCGCGCCTTCGGTGAAGATCGCGGGCGCATAGGCGTCGTAGGAAAACCACCACCAGAAGAAGACGGGCGGATAGTAGATCGGCCATCCCGCCAGCTCGAACCATGGGCTACCGAGCTGCGGCTGAAAGCCGAGCCGCCATGCGGTCCATTGGGTCGCCGCCCAGGTCATGACGAAAACTATGGCCAGAACAACGGCGATCTGACCCCAAAGAATCCGGCCTCCACGCATACAGGCTCCAATCGGCAAAAATGTCGGAGCCGATCAGAGAATGGGGGTTTTCGGAAGCGGCAACAGCTATGTTCGAACCGGAGGGCCGCCGGATACCATGGGCGGTAAATAGGATAGGTCGTGCACGCGCCGACGATCATACTGCTTGGGTCAGGGTAGACGGCAATCCTGCGGCTGGGTTGAACGACGCCCCATTTCTGTTGCCAGTGCTAGTAAATTGCGGAGCGAAGCGCTTCGATTTTGCGGCAACCATACGGCCGAGAACACAACCGGTTCGGGTTCGTCCGTGATGGGCAGAAACACAACTCCATTCATTGGGAACAGCCCGTTTGCAGCTCCCAGGATTGTGATGCCGAAGCCCTGCGCGACTATCGACAGAAGCGTGCCGCGCTCCACGTCAAAGCGTTGGATCGATGGCGGCGGCCAACGCCCGGCCAGGCGCAGCAGAAGATGGTCATGGACCTGTGGCCCTGTGCCACCGTGGCGGGCAAGGAAAGTCTCGCCGACGAGATCGGACCATGTGACGCCTTGCTGCGCGGCAAGCCTGTGGTTCGACGACAACGCCGCGACAAGCGGTTCGGTCCAGATCGGTCGGGAATGGCAATCCGGTAAATCGAACCTGCCGACCAGAAACGCCACATCGATCCTATGGGCACGCAACTGCATGATCGCGTCGCGCGCAGTTCCTTCTACCATTTCGACCAAGATGCCAGGATATTTCGCACGGTATCGTGCCAGAAGGCCATCGAGAAAGCTGCCCGGGATCAGGCCATGGAGGCCGATGCACAATCGTCCGCAATCTCCGGAGGCTGCCAGGCTGGCAGTTTTTACAGCATGGTCGAGTTGATCGACGCCGGCCGCGATCCCATCAACGAAATGGCGCCCGGCTTCAGTCAGCCGGACGCCGCGTGTGTTTCGCTCGAAGAGCGTAATCCCAAGTTCTTCTTCCAGTGCTCTGATTCTGGCGCTGACACTCGATTGACTGATACCGAGTGCCTGAGCGGCATGGTGGAAGTTCAGGTATTCGGCCACGGCGAGCGCTTGGATCAACGACGCCATCGGGATGCGGCCACCAAGAAGCTGAGGTGGCTGCCATGTTTGCGCTTCTGCTTGCCTCCGTCGTCGCATGGCAGCCACCTCATGGGATGCAATCAGGGGACTGCGGCAATCGCGTCGATCTCTACGCGCACGTTGGGATCGTAGAGCTCTGCCACGCCAATCAGCGCGCTTGCTGGCGGTCGGCGATGGTCGATGTGACGATCTCGCACCGCCCGGATTATGGAGAGGTCGTCCCGCGAAAGACCTCGGACATAGATCGTCATCCTGGCGACGTTGGTGAAATCTGCCCCAGCAGCACGAAGCGTTGCCTTGAGATTCAAGAACGCTTGGTGAAGCTGGTCTTCCAATGCCGGCCCGGCAATCATCCCGTCATCTCGGAGAGGCACATGGCCGGAAAGGAACAGAAGTTTCCCGCTCTCTATGAGCATGGCTTGCGAGATGTTCGGGATGTTGATTTCGGCGGGGTTTACTGCCCGCATCTGCGCGGTGTTTGTCATTTGGGCGCTTTCTCCGGCGTGAGCCGCAGTCCCTTTGAGCGAACTGCCAAAAACGGGGAAGGTGCCGGTCGCGGCCGCTGCGGTCGCGAATCCGGCAAGGCGAAGGTGAGTTCGCCGGCTTATGAGATTCATGGTCCTCTCAATCAGGACTGACGGATGGTGTGGCCCTTCTCGGCCAGCCAGGAATCGTGGAGCCACTTTTCCGTGCCGCGGTGGCCGGGGAACGTGATCCAATGGATATCGCGCTCGAACACCATGACCTTTCGGTCGGCGCCAACGATGACCCACATCCAGCGGCCGTCGGCGGCGTTGCGCATTTTCACCTTCATGCCCGTGAGAGTGAGATTTTCGGTGCGACCGTTGCGCGTGACGCGCAGGGGCTCATCGTGCGGGTCGATCCAGCTAATTTTCAACCCAGGCAGAAGATCGGGCGCGGCGTCACGCAGGAAGTCCATGGCGATCGCCTGAGCCTCCTCACGCGAAGGCAGTTGACCGCCGACCAGATCGAGGTCCATCCGCGCGAAGCCCTTGAGGCGACCATTCTTGGCGACGATAGTGCTGAAGTGCTCGCCGCCAAGTGCGGCGTTGCGAGCATCGGCACGCTCATAGCGGACCAGTTCAGCGTCTTCACCGTCTACGGTGACAGGGCGGCGCGCGATCTCGCGATAACCGGCTGGCATGAATGCTTCGACGATGGAGGCAGCGGGTTGGGCCGCCTGGATTGTTGCGGTCATGGGCTTTCCTTTCTGCGTGTCTGCGAGGGCGATGCCGGCAGCAGTTCCGCCGACAAGGCCGAGAGTGGCGAGGGCGATAAGGGGGCGTATGCGAGGCATGTCGAAGGCTCCTTTCAATTTGAGGTGGGAGAGTGCGGACGGCGGATGCCGACAGTGAGAGCGAGCGCGGCAGCCAGCAGCAAGATTGCCGGGAGCAACCAAAGCGGCACGGTGCCGATGCCGCCGAGCGCCTGAGCAACGGGCGGTGCGAAGCTGGCGCCGAGGAAGAGCGCGAAACTGTAGATGGCGAGGGCGAGGCCGCGATTGGCGTTGGTCGCACGTCCCGCGACGGTCGCAATCAGGCCCGGAACGGCAAACGCCACGCCAGCAGAGAGAACCGCGCTCGCCGTTCCGATCGCGAGCGGTGAGGCAATTGCGGCAATTGCGAGCGCCAGTGCCGCTAGCGATAGACCGAACCGGGCCGTGACGGCAGCGCCATATCGGCGCGTCATCGGCGCGGCGGCAAAAGTGAGGAGCAATGGCGGCAACCCCATCAAGCGGAGCGACTGAAGGTCAACGCCCAGTCGAGGGCCGAGCGACTGTGCGCCGCTGTAGAAGGACACGAAGCCGAATAGCACCGTGATTGCAGCGGCCCAGGCGGCAAGGATGGCGGGATCACGCAGGAGCGAAGCGAAACGCAAGGTGCGAGCAACAGGGGTCGCGCCAAGTGCTGTCCCCTTTGCTGTTACCGCGAAGAGCAGCCCGGCCGCACCGAGCAGGTAAAGCGGCGCAAGCTCAAGCATGAGGGCGAACAGACTGCCGTCGGTCTGTGCCGCGAACAGTTGTGCCAATGGAGCAGCGCCGAGAAAAGCAAAGCTCATGAGAGAAACGCCCAGGGGCCTTTGCTGCGGCGGTAATTCCTCCGTCACCAATGACAGCGCGACTGGCGGAAAGATTGACGCTGCCAATCCTTGCGCCGCCCTGGCTGCGAGAAGAAGATCGAAGCTTCCAGCAAGACCGACGAGAACGGTCGCAACTGCGGTGGAAACCAGACCAATAAGGATCATCCGCTTGCGGCCATAGCGATCCGACAAGGGGCCAAAGATCAGGAAGCCCGCCGCATAGGCCATACCAAAAGCCGTGCCGATCAATGCGGCGTGCGCGCGTTCGACGCCGAAGCGATCGGCGATTCCAGCAACCATGGGAATCGTCACATAGAGCTGTCCGACCACGATAAAGCCGCAAGCCATGAGGAGTGCGAGCAGCGCGACGTGGCGACCCGTAAGGCGTTCCGACGAATACTGTAACTTGACGTTAGCTGTAGATTGAGAGGACATGTAGACCTTTCCCTGCCTGCGGTTATCCCTGTTTCGCTTCCGCGATCAGCTCGTGCATACGAGCGATGTTTGTTTCCAAGTCGCGCTTGAAGGCTGTCAGTTCGTGAAGCTGGGCATCGGCCTTTGTGAGCTGGGATTGCAGGATTTCCAGTACCTTTTCCTTGCCCTTGATTCCGCTCGCATCTTCAAAATAGAGGTCGATGACGGCGGCGATCTCGTCGAGGCTGAGACCAAGGCGTTTCAATGCGCCGATCTTCTCCAGCCGCTTGCAAGCGGTCTCGTCGTAATAGCGGTAGCCAGCGCCCTCGCGCTCGGTGGGCTTAACCAGCCCAAGCCGCTCATAGTAGTGGATCGTGCGGTGGCTGACGCCCGCACGCTCCGACAACTCACCAATCTGCATAAGGGACGACAATGCCTAATCACCTAAACCTGACGTTTGGTGTAGATTTAGGCGCTGGGCACCTCAAAGTCAACGGTGCTTGAAATTGATGCAGTCTAGATGCCCATACTCCTTTGCCGCCCCAACTGCCACGACACCGATCCACCTTGCACGATGCCGCTGATCTCCTTGCCTAGCTGCCGGTCGATGATCGGCCGCCACGGAACAAGGGTGAACTCGTGGCTCTGCTCGACCACGGCGAACTTGCCGCTCGATAGTTGGACAGTCCCTTTGAACTTGCCGCTGATGCTCTCGCCATCGGTTGCAGCGCGGAACGGCAGGTTCTTGGTCGCGGCCATCTCGCCGCCGATACGCTCGATCTCGCGGGCGCGCAGCGTGGCGAGAAGATTGCGCCGGTAGAGCGTCCCACCGTTCGGGCCGGGCGTCGCGTCGCCATGGTCGATATGATGCTCGCGGCGGCGGTCGATCGCCTCGCGGACCTGCTGGCCGAAGCCGGTCGGCGCGAGGTCGGACGTGTCGGGCGTCATCAGCCGCCGGTCGAGCCAGGTCGCACCGTCCGCGCCGATCTGCTGTTCGAGCCGGGCGGCCGAGAGGATGCGGATATTCGCCTGCTTGTTGCGGCCCGCGTCATAGGCGGCGGCGCGGCTCTCGAAATCGTCGGGGATGCGCCACTGGTCGGCGTCGATCCGCTCGGCGATCCCGGCGCGGCGCAGCGCTTCCAGCCGGCGCACATGCGCGTCAACATAGCCGTCATAGTCGCCGCCCGGCACGCGGCCCTCGAACTTCGCCTGTTCGAGATGGCGGCTCGGCCGATAGACGCCGCTCTCGGCGATGGCGGCGATGGTTCGATCCGATGCCCGGCTCGCGGCCTCGGCCGGGCCGATCTCGACGATGCTGCCGATCCTGGCGTCCTTGATGCGGGCCGGGTCGATACCGGGCAGATGATGGGCGCGCCCGTCGATCCCGTCGACAACGACGGTCAGGTTCTCACCCAGCTCGTCGGTCAGATATTTGTTGACGACGCGGCCGACGATCGGGACTTCAGGCGCGGCGTCGTGAAGCTGGAACGTCGTCGGATCTCGCTCCAGCCCATCGGCCTTCAGTGCCTTGTGCATGTTGCGGATGATGTCGCCGCGCTCGCCCAGCTCGCGCAGAGCCGGTTCCATCCGTTCGCTCAATTCCCAGACGCCCGGCGCGTGCTCGGTGGCGAGCCCCATCTTCTCCAGCTTGGAAAGGCGGCGAAGGCGCAAGGCCCGGTCGCGCTGGCGCTGCGGATCGGCTGGCTCGTTGCGCAGGTCGAGGAAGCAGTCCTCGGCTTCCCCGGTTATGGCGCGGTCGATGCGGGTGAAGCGGTCCTGACCGATCTCGGCGGTGAGCTTGCGGCTCTGCTCGATCTCGGTGACGGGACCAAGCTCCAGCGTCGCCAGATCGCTCGCCCGCTCGCGGATGCCGTTGGCGAGATAGTCGCCGTTGATGACAAGGTTCTCGCCCAGCTCGTCCACGCCCCGCACGATGACATGGACATGGGGATGGCCGGTGTTGTGGTGATTGACCGCGACCCAATCGAGCCGGGTGCCGAGATCGGCTTCGACCTGGGCCATGAGGTCGCGCGTATAGGCCGTGAGGTCGGAAAGATCGGCGCCATCCTCGGGCGAGACGATGAAGCGGAACTGGTGGCGATCGTCGGCGCCGCGCTCGACCAAGGCAGCGCCGTCGGCGCGGTCCTCGTCGGCCGAATAGAGCTGGCCGCGCTCGCCTTCGCGCGAGGTGCCGTCGCGCTGGATGTAGCGCAGGTGGGCGGCGGATTTGCCGGTCTTGCCCGCGCCCTGGACGTAGCGGGTTTTGACGACGACGCGGCGGACGCCGGGCGCGCTGTGCTTCCATCCGCCGGACAAGGTGCGGGCGCGCACGAAGGCCGCGCCGCGTCCCCGTTTCAGGCCCGGCCCGCCGCTCGCCCGCGACGCCCTCGCGCCCTTGGGCGTGCCCTGCGATCGGTACCACTGCGACGATGGCGACGACGATAATGAGAAGCCCCGCGACGCGCTATTGCTATGCTGGCGGGCGATCTTCTTCGCCTGGCTCAAGAAGCTCTTGGCCTTGCCGAGCTTCGGCGCATCGGCGCGCACGCGACCCGGCCTCGGGCGGAAGCGGAATTCCTCGTCGTCGCTCAAACCAGCGCCTCCGGGGCAAATCCACGGAATACCGCCGAATTCGGGCCATGGTGCCGCTGGAAACCCAGCAAAGCCAAGGCTTTGCGCGAAGTCGCGGCACGCGGCGTCCAAACCCAAGGTGCCGCAAGCGCCGCCCCAAAACAGTGTGCAGACAAGGGCTTGCCCCGAAACCGCGCCAACGGAGTGCCGGTTTCCTTTATCTTGCCCTCCGCCCTTTCTTCCCTCTCTGCGCTTCGATCCAGATATGCAGCCAGGCGACTCCCGACCTGACGGCACACCGGATCAAGCACGCGAGAACGCGGGGACGCGATGCTCATCGCATTCCCTCGCCGTTCCCGCGGGCGACGAACATCGCGCCGCGCTGCGGCTCCGGATCGACGGGATCGCGCACCGGAACGGCGGCGCGACTGTCGCTTTTTTGCTCGCCCGATCGTTCGTCGGACTGCGTGCCGGATTGCGCAGACTGTCCGTTCGACCGCGCGCCGGATGATGGTTCGGCTGCGGTTCGGATGTCGCCCGCGCGCAGGATGAACAGCGGAGCCTCGCGCCAATCGGGTGGCGGCTCGGCGCGTTTCTCCGGCTGCTCAATGGGCGCGGCCCGGCCGAGCAGCGGCAGGAGGGCCGCGACATAGGCGCGCGTCTCGGCAGGCAGTGGACGGCCTGTCGCGCGATGATCGTCGTAGCGACCAGGGCCGGCATTGTAGGCGGCGAGCATCGCGGCGACGTTGCCGTAGCGGTCCCACATCTCGCGCAGATAGGCGGTGCCTGCGAGGATGTTGTCACGCGGATCGTAGGGATCGCGGCCGAGCCGGTAGCGCACGCGCAGGCCCGCCCAGGTGTCGGGCATGACCTGCATCAGACCGAGCGCGCCGGCCGTCGAGATCGCGCGCACGTCGCCAGCGCTTTCAGCGCGCAGCACCGCGCGAATCCAGTGCTCGGGAATGCCGAAGCGCTGCGACGCCTCGGCGATGTGCGCGCCATGGGGATCGCTGATAGGCCGCGTGACGACGGCCGATTGCGCGATCGTCACGCCCGGTTCCGACGTGATCGCCAGCATCGCCATGGACAGGAGCACGGCATAGCGCCGGGCGGACCTGTCTCCGCCACGACGCCAGCCTGCCAGCGTGCTCGCTGCGGTCAAGGGTGCGCGCGAAGCGCCGGCCGATGGCCGCCCCTGACCTTCGCTGCGCGCGCCGGCCGTCCTGCGATCGAGCGGGACGGAGGAATGAGACGGCCTTTTCGCGAACAAAGGAATAAGGGCTTTGAGCGCTTGGGTTACGGGATAGCGCATGACTTCAATCCCGCTCTTCACGCGGTTTCGGGCGCGTCCAGTGCAGCGACCATGACGCACCTGCGTCGTCGTCGCGGAACAGGTTCGCGCGAATCGGGTGCGACAAGGCGGGATCGTCGAGCAGCACCGAGAGATATTCGCCGGCCTTCTCGCCGTTGCGTTTCCATGCCGCGCCGACCTCCGGGCCGTCATCCGCGATGATGTGAACGCGGTAGTCCGGCGCGTTTTCCGCGTCGGAATGCTCGACGGGAACGATGACCAGTTCCCGCTTGAGGGTGAGCGTGACAAGCTCGCCGGCAAAGCCGGAGGCGTCACGATGGAATTGACCGATCTGGGGCATGTCTAGTCTCCGTGCGGTGGCGTTGGGAAATCCGTCGGCGGGCACCGCTCCCCCCGACCGGGAAGCGGTCAGCGGGTCGGCGCGAGCCAGACGAAGCGGCCGTCGCCGTCCTCGTCGGTCCAGAGCGGCAGCGCGCGGCCGACGACGGAGCTCGCCGGAAGCGGGCCGAAATAGCGTCCGTCCAGGCTGTCGCGGACGCCGCTGTTCATGAGGAAGAGTTCGCCGGGCGCGATGACACGGCAGCCCTGCCAGACGGGAAGATCGCGGCCGATCCGGTCGCGATCGAGCGCTGCGCCCATCGCCACGCGGTCGACGGTTATGGCGCGGCCGATCCGGCAAACCCGCTGGCCGGGAAGACCGGCGACGCGCTTCAAGAGCGGCACGCCGTTGCCGATATAGCCGCGGCCGACCAT
>NZ_JBIVYG010000040.1:0-6431 GCF_044769685.1 Agrobacterium sp. NPDC090283
CAAACACGTCAGGAACGGGATGCTGTCGCCCGTCGAGTTCGAGAAGCAGCAGAAAATCTAACCCGAGGGTGTCTACGAAACTCGGGGCTATTCATTCCGCCAGCAGCATATTGAACGAGTCTGGAGAATTTAGCATCGATGCTATTGAAGCTCAGCTTGCACATCTCGATACGCGCGCGGTTAGACGTATCTACAATCGGGCCACATATTGGGATGAGCGAGTGAAGATGATGCGGTGGTGGGCCGACTTCCTTGAGGAGGAGAGACTTAAGCGCCCTCTCACGCTGACCCGCCTGAGGGAATGATGCCGTTGTCGCCATTGTGGGCTTATGCATCTTACGATGCTCACGCTATATTTTACGCGTTTCGATCTGCAAAACTCAATTTTTGATTGATAATTTTGGATGAATTGTTAAGGCTCTTTTTGGCAAATGGGGGCATTTGATGCAAAGCGCAGATCACGAAAATTCGGACCTTCCCAAAAATATCCGGGCAGGCAAGGATGCCGGTCAGACGCGTATCCATGCCATTGGCCATGCCGTATGGCTTATGTCGCGTTCGCCGCTCCACAAACATCTGATGATCACTGATATTGAATGGCTTGTAACGCCTCCAATTATGTTGGGGCAGTTCCATTTGTGGGAACGTGCCGGCAACCCTTACGGATTTGCATCGTGGGCATTTCTTGGAGACGAGGCAGAAGAGCGAATTGTGACGAACGGCATCCGCCGCCTGATGCCAACAGACTGGAAGTCTGGCGATCAATTGTGGCTGATTGATTTCATATGTCCCTTTGGCGGTCAGGAAGGATTGATCGAAGAACTGAAGACACGGGTTTTATCAGCTCAACGATTTAAGATGTTGCAGGCGGCGTCGGGTGGACGAAGGGCGGTCGTGGAATGGTAGCAAAATCAACATCTACGATTTGCCTACAATGAACTGAAGATACTCCCGAGAGAGTGTGTGTAAGATGCCAAGTTAGGTTGTCAATATTATCGCTTTTTTAAGATATATTTTTTGAAGAGAATATATATCCAGTGGTGGAAAAATGATGTGGAAAGTTTCAGGTTTAGAGGGAATTCCAACTAGTTGGAACGGGAGTTTTCTAGTCGTGGATCCTGTGACTGAAGCTATTTCGGCGGACCCCCGAAAAGATGTCGGGGTGTATAACTCAAATTTATTAATATTCGATCTTGATAAAACCACAGATGACGTTCTGGTTGCCGCTTCTTGGCAGGAGGCTGCTGGCAAGCGAAATAGGACGGCTGAACTCCATCGCTTAAAGTATAAACACATTATTGCTTCTATAATTAGCGATGCCGATCTAACAAAAAAAATTACAGATGACTGGTTCAGTTTAAATACCATGCAAAAAATTGGTAAAGGGGAGCATTACAATGCTGAAATGGATTACATGATGGAACTATACGCTGCCTACGGCGGCGATGATTTAAATGAAGCAGCGATGATTATTACTAATTGTCTAAATAATATAAAATCTAATTTGGTCTGCCTAACCCGATTCGAAGAAGCTGTTAAGCAATTTTTCCCGATTTACTTCCGTATTTTAGGATGAGGTGTATTGATGTCAGAATTGGCTTTTGTAGATACAAATGCTTTAATTTATCTGGGAAAAGAGCAGCTCGAAACAAAAAATCCTGCGCTTGATTCCCTTTTTACTCCAAATAATATCGTTGTTATTACTTCAACGATTCTTGCTGAAGTGACGCGCGGAGGCTACCCTGATGGGGCGCTTGTTGCTGCTTGGATTGCTAAAGGTCAAGCGTTGGGGAAAATACAGGTAGTTCCCACGCCGCAATTTCTTCCCGGATCTAGCAACGGTGAGAGAAGCATGGTCGCGGCGTCGGAGCAGTTCGGCGATTCACCGATATTTTTTGTTTCGAATGACAATTATTTTGCCTCGGTAGAGCTCGGAGCAAATCAACGATATTACAATCCTCAGGAATTTCTTCTGAAGAGTTTTTTTGATGGCGGAATAAGTGCCGCGCAATACTTTATCACTGCCGGAAATATTTTTTTATATAGTGGCATACCTCCGATTGCTGTGCCGGGAACTAATATAGTTGGTTCAAATGGCGCGAGAATTGACACTAGCGACCCCGCAGTTGTTATTGTGACGGACGCGCAAGGTAATGTTCATAATTTCACACCTTTCGACAAATTTAGAATTGATCCAGATGGTTCAGTACATCATCTCGGCATTTTCAAGCCTCAAGATTACTGTTTTTCCGCAGGAACTCTGATTGAAATGGCGGACGGTACGCAGCGTCCGATAGAGACGATCTGCGTTGATGACATAGTAATTGCCTATAATAGCTTTGGCGAACTGATACCAAGTAGGGTCGTTCGCCTGTTTCATAATATTACCGATAAATGGATCGAACTTCGCTTTTTATCTAACCCAGATGAACAAGTGCTATTAGTCACTCCTGGTCACAGGTTTGCGACTGGCAGCGGTAATTTCGACGCTATCGAAAACTTGATCGACTGGAATACCGGATCTGGCCGCTTGCTATCGAAGGATGGTTCGCCAGTTTCAGTCACGGCTCGTCGAATTTTTTTAGATGAAAAAGACGTAACTGTAAAAAAACTGATAGATATTTCAAATGTTTTTTCTTCTTCTGAAGATATTCGTAAAACATTCAATTTTGAAGTTGAAATATATCATACCTATATTGCGAATGGCATACGCGTTCACAACGACTCTCTGTTTCTCCCACAAACAGATGAAGCGAGACTTGCTGACGACATTCTAGGTCAGATTTCAAACATCATTTTCGCTGATAATCCGTGGCAGAACATCTTGATCGGGTCGGCCTTGCGGACGTTTGGGACTGTCGCTGGAGATGCACTCCTCGGTGTCGATGATTTCAGTAGTGAACTTTTGCTAGGTCGTTATGCTCACAACGTCATTGGAAGCGTGGGGGGATATGCTGGCCGCGCGTTGGTTTCCGCGCTGATTGACGACGCAGATATTGATCCGGCACTTGCAAGCGCATTGTCAATCTTTGCCCAGCAGGCGGGTTCCAATCTGGCCCAGCTTGCCGCATTGGAGTTCCTCGCTGCAAACGCGGGTGGCGTTGTTGCGGTTCAGGCACAACATGCGCTCGACAATTCTGCCAATGGCTTCAATTTCGGCGAGATTATTGCATCAGCAGGCTTCGCAGCGCTAGGATCCTATGCCGGGTCACAACTAGCCGATTTGCTCGATATGGATCCAGAGCTCGCGGCACTTGTCGCAGGTCCGACACAGGCTGCAATCGTCAAAATCGGCGACAATATTATTGCCGGCAATCCCTGGAATGTGGGCGTCTCAAGCTCCATGCTGACCTCGCTTGGGAGTGTGGCGGGAACGATCCTAGCCAACAATATCGGAAACTTCGATACTTACACTGAGCAGGTTGGGTCAAATATCGGCTCCAATATCGGCGCATTCATCTTTAGTTCGCTTGGACCTGTTGGAACGTTTATAGGATCTCTTTTGGGAGGTCTGCTAGGCGGACTTATCGGAGGGATATTCGGCGACGATCCTGAAGGGTTCGCTGATGTCGAATTCAATACGCTCGAAGATCTGTATCGAATTTCGAGGGTTTACGGCGAAGATCGCGCACACAAAGACGTCGCACGGGATTTGGCCGAAAGTCACATCAGCATTGTAAAGTCCATTCTCGATCTGGTGGATGGGGACGTGCTCGCCGGTAACGTCGCGCGCTTGACCTTTGGTTTCGTCGAAGAGGATTTTTCCGTCAAAATTGACGGTAAGGAATATAATCTCGGGTCGGATGCCAAAAGCACTATCAATATAGGTGTGTTCGAGGCGTTGCGATCCATGCAGATAGCGGGTGGCGATGTGTATGCGCGCCGTGCAATCCATGCGACCCTTGAAACCTATCAAGAATGGTCGATCAAGACCGATGGCGCGACTGCTATTCCCAGAACGGTGATCGATCCGACAGGCGGAAGCGCAAATGCGCAAGAGACGTCCAGTTCCGATGCTCTCAACCAGTTAATGTCCGCATTGATGATTGCCAAGGAATATCAGAACTATCTGCGGAACATTTCTGCGATCAATGCAATTATCGCTGCCGATCCGAACAGTGAATTCGCCATCGGCTGGCAGATGACGCTTGCGCAGGTGTTTGCCCTTGGTATTCATCAGCGATCGGAAATCGACTGGACGGGTGGCTGGGACTGGTGGTTGCAGCATAATGCTGTCACCAGCGATAAAGTCGTGTTCACCTATCTTGATGGAGAACGCTGGTTCGTACTCGGGGCGGATTCGCCAGCAGTTATTGCGGATACGATAGCGCCGGGACAGAAAGACACGATTAGCGGCGGAGATCGTTCTGATTATATATTTGTCGATGGCGACAGGTTTGACGGCGATGTTTCGCAATCCGGTAAAGCCGGCGAGTTCATCGGTTTTAACGGCTTTGACAGGGCTGGCAAAACCGAGATTGGCTTTGCCGCGCGGATAAACGGTGGCGCAGGTGACGATCAGATCTACGGCGGCGACCTCGGCAATGATATGTTTGGTGGTGCCGGTAACGATCTTCTGATTGGTGGAAAACTCGATGACTGGCTGTTCGGTGGGGATGGAGACGATGTTCTTCTCGCTGGCGGTGGGCTTGGTGACGTTCTGGACGGAGGGTCTGGAAACGATCGCTTATTGGGCGACGATTCCGAAGACTGGCTCTTAGGCGGTACCGGCGACGATATCCTGCGCGGATTTGCTGGTGACGATATCCTGGAAGGCGGAGCCGGTCGTGATATATTGATCGGCGGCGATGGCTCGGACAGATATGTCTACCGCGTTGATAGCGGTGTAGATGTGGTGACCGACTCTGGAGTGACCGGAAACGATGTCATCGTATTTGGAAACGGCATTCTTCCCTCTGACCTGATCATCCACCGTTCGGCAGTTGGCGATGATCTTATGATCCGGATCAACGGCAACGATTCAGCGCTTCTCGTCATCACCGGTGGCTTTCTGACCGACTTCAGCGGTATCGAACGCTTCGAATTTGCCGATGGAACCGTGTGGTCAAAGGGCCAGATAATTTCTGCGATTGCGCAGGGCGGCCTTCCTTCGCTTACAAATATCGGCGATGGAGCATCCAGCAGCATTGCAGGTACGTTCGGTGATGATGATTTGGCCGGTGCGGATGGAGACGATATCCTCCGGGGAGGTGTCGGATCTGACGCCTACCGCTTCAATCTCGGTGATGGGACGGACACCATCATCGACCTCGGTTTTTCTCGCGACATCGACCGAGTGGTGTTTGGGGCCGGTATCGTCCCTGCTAATCTGCTTCTGAGCAGGGATTCTGCCAATAGTTCTGTGCTTGTGATTGGCGTTGAAGGCACGAACGACAAGCTTTCGATCCATTACGGGAATCCCGATTTTTCGGATGGCATTGAATTGTTCGAATTTGCCGATGGGACCCGCCTATCCTACAGAGAGCTTAACAAGCTTTACATCAATCAGAACCAAACGACAGGTAATGACGTTCTGGTCGGCGGGTTCGCTGACGAGATATTGTTGGGTGGCAAGGGTAACGACACACTGCGCGGCGGCGGTGGATATGATCAACTTGTTGGCGGAGAAGGCGACGACACCTACCTCTACCATCGAGGTGACGGGTACGTCGTCATTTCAGAGAACTTGGGTTCGGATAAACTGGTTTTCGGCGCAGGCATTTCTTACGAGGACGTCCATTTGTCAGTGGGTGGCAGGGATGACCGTTCGCTGCTCATTACATTCCGCGGGATGCCTGGACGCATTGAGGTGTTGGGCCAACTGTCTAGTTTCCAGGTCGAACAGTTCGAATTTGCGGACGGAACAATCTGGTCGGCACAAGACATCAAAAATGCACTCGTCGTGAGAGCTACGGACAGAAACAATGATTATATCGTGGGCTCGTCGCAAGCAGATGTGCTCAATGGCAGCGCGGGTAACGACCGAATCTACGGTTACAACGGTGCAGATCAAATCCGGGGCGGAAAAGGGGACGACATCCTCATCGGCGGCTCGCACGACGACAATTACTACTACGATCTTGGTGATGGAAATGATGTAATTGTAGGCAGCCAGAACGACGGAGACAACGACAAACTGGTTTTCGGAAGCGGAATTTCGCTTAGCAGTTTGGTCTACAGTCAAGACCCACTTGCGGCTGCAGTTGGCTGGATAAACTTTAACGATGGCACGCGTGTGACGCTATCGGGCCTTGGTAACAATTATGGAAGCGGTATCAACAGCATCGAAACAGCAAATGGTAACGTACTGGTGGGTGAGCAGATACTCGACCTTTTCCGATCGTCGTGGATGAGCGCAAATAAGGACGTGATTCTCGGTTTTGCTACTGCCGACGTGATGAGCGGCGGTGAAAGTGATGACCGAATGTATG
>NZ_JBIVYG010000040.1:6524-10785 GCF_044769685.1 Agrobacterium sp. NPDC090283
AACTTCGGGGCGGCGCGGGTGATGATGTCCTGATCGGCGGCTGGCACGATGACACATATTACTATGATTTGGGTGACGGCAACGATGTCATCGTAGAGGAGGCATTCCAAGGTAGTAATGACCGACTGGTGTTCGGACCAGGTGTTTTTGCTTCAGACTTAACCTTCAGTTTTGATGCTTATGATACAGATACGCTAAGAATATACTTGTCAGATGGCGCGGCACTCGTCATCAAGGACGCCTTCGGAACAAATGGTGGAGGCATCGAACGTCTTGAGTTCGCTGACGGTACAATTTGGGATCGCAGTGCACTTGCTGCTGCCGTTGGCCAGCAAGCAGTTACTCTTAACTCGATCAAGGGTAACAGCGGTGCAAATACTCTTGTCGGAACATCCGCAAATGACAGCCTGGATGGGTCGGAAGGGGCAGATACGATATCAGGCGGAGCTGGCGATGATTTTGCCGATGGGGGACTGGGCAACGACACATATCTGTTTAACCGGGGCGACGGGCATGACGTCTTTTTCGGAAACTCCGGAACAGATACATTAAAGCTCGGCAGTAATGTTGATACATCGGATATTCTGGTCAAACTTTACGAGATCAACCATCAGTATCTGACACTGAAGATTGCCGGGACCACGGATGAAATCAGTGTACGGGATGTCGAGAAGATCGAGTTCGCGGACGGCACGATATGGACCGAGGCACAGCTTTATCAGGTTTACGCCGATCAGAATTCGTCGTCGGGCGACGACTACATTCATACTTATGACGGCGATGATGTCATCAATACCGGTGCGGGCGATGACCAAATTTACTCTGACTATGGTGACGACATCATCACCGGTGGTACAGGTGACGACTACGCCTATGGTGACTGGGGCAACGACACCTATATCTTCAACAGGGGGGACGGACGCGATGTCTTTGATGGCGGTTCCGCGAACGACACTTTACGGTTCGGCACCAGCATATCGCCTTCAGATATCATTGTTCAGCTCATGGAAGCCAACCATACCTTCCTTACGTTAAAAATTGCCGGGACGACTGATGAAATCAGTGTACGGGATGTCGAGAAGATCGAGTTCACGGACGGTACGGTATGGACCGAGGCACAGCTTTATCAGGTTTACGCCGACCAGAATTCGTCGTCGGGCGACGACTACATTCACACATATGACGGCGATGATGTCATCACTACCAGCGCGGGTGATGACCGGATTTACTCTGAAGATGGCGACGACATCATTACGGGTGGTACGGGGGACGACTATGCCGATGGCAACTGGGGCAACGACACCTACATCTTTAACAGGGGTGATGGTCGTGACATCTTCGACGGTTCCTTCGAAACCGATACCCTACGGCTTGGTGCCAATATATCGCCTTCAGATATCATTGTTCGGCTAATGGAGGCCGACCACACCTTCCTGACGCTGAAGATTGCCGGGACGACGGATGAGGTCAGTGTACGCGACGTCGAGAAGATCGAGTTCGCTGACGGAACGGTCTGGACCCAGTCTCAACTATACCAGACCTATGCAGATCAGAATTCGACTTCTGGCGACGACTATATTCATACCTCGTACCTGAATGATGTCATAAATTCCGGGGCCGGTGATGACCGTATCTATGGTGAGGCGGGCGATGATATCATCTCGGGTGGCGCAGGTGATGACTACGCCGATGGAGGCTCTGGAGACAACATTTATATTTTCAACAAGGGCGATGGTCGTGACGTCTTCCAAGGCGGGATTTATAACGACACCGTTCGCTTCGGTGAAGGGATACTTCCGAGTGATATAGTTGTCAGACTGAATGAAGCAGATCAGACGTTCTTCACGCTGCGTATTTCCGGCTCAAGGGACGAAATAAGCGTTCGGTCCGTCGAGAAAATCTCGTTTGCCAACGGCGTAAGCTGGACGCAGGCGCAACTCCATCAAATTTACGCTGACCAGAATTCAACGTCTGGTGACGATTACCTCCATTTTTCGTCGGGTTCCGCGATTGTCAATGCCGGGGCGGGCGATGACCGCATCTTCATGTACCAAGGAAACGACATTGTCGCAGGGGGTATCGGCGACGATTATGTCGATGGCGATGCCGGAAACGATGTGTACATCTTCAATCGTGGTGACGGGAAAGATGTCTTCTATGGGAGCCAGGGGTCGGACACGTTACGTTTCGGGCCGACAATCAACATGGGTGATTTGCGCGTATTCAGTGGTCCGTCCGAATGGACGACTATATTCTTGCCGGACACGGGCGATATCGTTGAGATCTCGAGCGTAGAATTCGTAGAGTTCGCGGATGGAACGCGTATTTCCGTGTCAGATCTGCCAAAGAGCCTCCAGCAGTCCTCAACAAGTGCAGGAGCGTTTGTTGGCACTTCGGCAAATGATATCCTGGTTGGAACAGGAGAAAACGACAGGTTGCATGGGCTCGGTGGTGACGACCGGCTGGCGGGCGGAAGGGGAGCCGACACTTACGTATTTGGGCTCGGCGGTGGCCACGATACGATCGAAGAAGGGGCCGATACCATCTCAACCGATACGCTTGAACTGGGCAGTGGAATAACGACTGCTGATGTCTTCTTCGAGGTTTCCGCGCAGAATGCCGACGATCTTGTTTTGCGCATCAGATCGCGCGAAGAGACGATCATTTTAAAAAATCAGTTGGGGGCAAATGGGGCCGGAATAGAGCGTCTGCTATTTGCGAATGGAACAATTTGGACAAGGGAGAGTATCACGCCGACCCTTGGCGGTAACCAACCCTCGAATGGCGATGATATCCTGACGGGAACCTATCGAGCCGACGTCCTGCGTGGCGGAACCGGAAATGATATTCTGAAAGGTGGCCTGGGGGCAGACCGCTACCTGTACTCGCTTGGGGATGGGAACGACAGAATCTCGGACAATTCGTCGGCCGACGAAATCGATGAACTCGTTTTCGAATTTGCTTATTCGGGGTCGGGTATTGCGTTTAAACGCGCCAGCGACGGGACGTCTCTGTTGATCACGGTCGGCGGCTCGTCGATCGTTATCGAAAACCAGTTGGATGGATCCGGTCATGGTATCGATCTGGTAACATTCTCCTCGGGAGAACATTTGAGCCGCAGCGACATCGAGACGCTCGTCCTCGCATCTTCGATGACCTCTGGAAATGACGTGATCGCGGGCACGGAGGGAGCCGATGTGATAAGCGGCGGGGCCGGCGATGATGTCGCAGACGGCAAGGAAGGCGCCGACACCTATTATTTCGGCGGCAACGATGGACACGACGTCATCCAGGACAGCGGTCAGAATCCCGCTAACGACGTCCTTGTTTTCGGCACGGGGATTTTCTCGACATCGGTTCGCATCTTGCGTGAAGCGAGTGGTCTTTACAGGATCGAAGGCGATAACAACGCTTGGTCAGTCACCCTTGTGGGAGAGTTTGGTGGCATCGAAGAGTTCAGGTTTGTCGACAACGTGGTGTGGTCGCAAACAGTCTTTAAGCAGACCTACTACAACAGCCTGGCATCCGGGAATAACGGGACAATTGTCGGTGATTCAACGAACGAGGCCATCAACGGTGGTGCGGCATCAGAGGTCATCCGTGGTGGCGCAGGCGATGATCAATTAAACGGAGCTGGAGGAGACGACTTTATCTTCGGTGACGCGGGTAATGACACCCTGTCCGGCGGCGACGGAAATGACACTCTTGAAGGTGGGCTTGGCCTTGATCACTACGATGGCGGTAATGGCTTCGATACCGTTGATTTCAGTTACTCTTCTGCCGATTGGGTCGTGAATCTCTCGATGGGTAAAGCTCATACGCTCGTCAACCCGGAAGGGATTGAGACGCTGGTGTCCATTGAAAGGATTGTGACCGGTTCCGGTGACGATAACCTGACGGGTGGAAATGGTGACGAAGTATTCGTTACTGGTGCTGGAAACGATCGCCTTGAGGGAGGCGCCGGTGACGATGAACTACTGGGTGGCAAGGGTAATGATGCATACCGTTATGCCCAAGGTGGCGGCAACGACATAGTTGCAGAGGCCTTGGCGGAAGGCGATTCCGACAGTTTGACAGTGACAGGTCTTGCTTTCTCCGACGTCGGTATCTCTCGGCAGGGAGAAGACTTACTTATAACGATTCCCGAATCGTCATCAGGTCTTGGCGATGGTGGATCTATTCTCGTGAAGAATACGCTGATCGATGATGACGCAGGCGTGGAGAGCTTCGTATTTACGGACTGGACCTATAGCAAGACGGA
>NZ_JBIVYG010000041.1:0-8162 GCF_044769685.1 Agrobacterium sp. NPDC090283
CATGGCCTCCGGGGTGGCCGCCTCGGAGGTCATCCAACGTCCCGAACAATAAAGCACTTTTTCGACAGACAATTCCTGTGCTTGTCACAGGAATCCAGCCAGCCCAAGTCCTTGGGTTGAAAGGACTCTTCCCCGCCGCACAGACGCGCGTCGACTGGATTCCTGTGACAAGCACAGGAATGAGGGGGAGTGGGCTAGGCTGGACGCGAGGGGCTGGCACCGTAGCCTGCCACTTCGGCACTGGCCCCCGAGCATCAACCCTGCAATTTCATCCAAGACACCCCCCCCCCCGCATCATCATGCTCCCGTCCTCCACCCCAAGAGGACAGACCCGCACCATGACACCCGAATTCCTCATCACATCCTTCATCGTCGCCGCCTCTCCCGGAACCGGCGTGGTCTACACACTGGCCGCCGGTCTTTCGCAGGGGGCGAGGGCGAGCGTCATCGCGGCCTT
The DNA here is from genome assembly GCF_044769685.1 of Agrobacterium sp. NPDC090283. Classification (NCBI taxonomy): domain Bacteria; kingdom Pseudomonadati; phylum Pseudomonadota; class Alphaproteobacteria; order Hyphomicrobiales; family Rhizobiaceae; genus Agrobacterium; species Agrobacterium sp. NPDC090283. The sequence goes on from NZ_JBIVYG010000041.1 coordinate 458, forward strand.
CGGCTGCATGCTCGGCATCGTGCCGCATTTGCTCGCCGCCATCACCGGGCTTGCCGCCATCCTGCACACCAGTGCGCTGGCCTTCAGCGTGGTTAAATATCTGGGGGTCGCCTACCTGCTTTATATGGCGTGGAACACGCTGCGGGAGAATGGCGCACTGAAGATCGATGAGACGAGGCAGCCCCAGAAGGCCGCCCGCGTCATCGGCGAGGCGGTCCTCATCAATCTGCTGAACCCGAAACTGTCGATCTTCTTTTTCGCCTTCCTGCCACAGTTCATCGCAACGGGCGAGCTTTCGCCGACAGGCCGCATGATCGAGCTCGGGCTGATCTTCATGGCCATGACATTTGTGGTCTTTGCGCTTTACGGCTGCTTTGCCGCCTCGGTCCGGCGGCAGGTCGTGTCGCGTCCTGCGGTTCTCGCCTGGCTGAGGCGCAGCTTCGCCGCCGCTTTCGTGGCGCTGGGTGCGAAACTGGCCCTGACCGAACGGTGAGACCGGAGCCGATAGCCGGCCGCCTCAGTCGTCCCAATCGGGTGCGAGGTGGCCGGGATTGACGATGCGGCCATTCGGCCTGGCAAGCGCATGGATCGCCCGCATTTCCTCTTCCGAGAGCGCAAAATCGAAAATGTCGAAATTCTCCTTGAGACGGCTCTCCGTCGCCGTCTTCGAAAGCGCCACGATATCCGGTTGCTGCACCGCCCAGCGCAGGGTCACCTGCGCGGCGGTCTTGCCGTGTTTCGCGCCGATATCCTTCAGAATAGGATCGTTCGGCACCTTGCCATTCGCCATCAGATAATAGGCCGTCACCGACATGCCGTGCCTGCGTGCGGCGGAAATCACCTTCGTCTGGTCGAGATAGGGGTGATATTCGATCTGGTTGGTGGCAAGCGGCGTGTCGGAGAGTTTCACCGCTTCTTCGGTCAGTGCGACGTTGAAGTTGGAAATGCCGATATTGCGCGCCTTGCCGGCCTTGCGCACCGCGTTCAGCGCGCCCATGCGCTCGGCAAGCGGCACATCGCTTTTCGGCCAGTGCAAGAGCAGCAGGTCGACATAGTCGGTCTTCAGTTTCGCAAGGCTTTCATCGACGGAGGCGAGAAAATCGTCGTGACGATAGCGGTCCACCCAGACCTTGGTGGTGAGAAAGATATCGTGCCGGGAAATGCCCGATTGCGCGATGACGTCGCCGACGGCACCCTCGTTCTTGTAGATCTGGGCGGTATCGACATGGCGGAAACCGAGTTTCAGCGCTTCCGGCAGAATGCGCCTGATATCGTCTTCCTCTATGCGGAAGGTGCCGAAACCGAGGGCGGGAATATTCGCACCATTCGCGCTGACGTCGTACATGGTTGTCTCTCCTGTTTGCTGAAAACATGGCCGGCGGAAGAGGCCGGGTGGGGAAGCCGTCTTTCTTTAACTGGTGTCGGTGCGATCGGTTTCAACCGTGCGGAGAGGATATTGCATTAAACACATGCTCGACCGCACGGGTGCGCCGGCAGATCGGTATCTCCATCGCCTCGCCCTGAACCTCCTTGCAGGGTTGCGCCTGAGAGCCGGCAGCGTTACGCGTCTGTCGTCTGGATCGTCAACGGGGCACGATCCGATGATGCGACGGGAGGACTATCGCGTGTCACGCTCACAACGGCTTCTCGATCTCCTGCAGATCCTGCGCTCCCACCGCATGCCGGTCAGCGGCGCGGCCCTTGCCGGGCAGACCGGCGTCAGCCTGCGCACGCTCTATCGCGATATAGCGACGCTGCAGGCGCAGGGTGCGGATATCGAGGGCGAGGCCGGCGTGGGTTATGTGCTGCGTCCCGGTTTCCTGCTACCGCCGCTGATGTTTTCGCAGCAGGAGATCGAGGCGCTGGTGCTCGGCTCGCGCTGGGTGGCGGGCCGCGCCGATGCCGGGCTGGCGGAGGCCGCGCGTGCCGCACTCGTCAAGATCGCCGCCGTTCTGCCCGATGCGCTGCGCGAAGAACTCGATAACTCCACCCTGCTTGTCGGGCCGGGGCAGGGGCTTGCCGCCATCCATGTCGATCTGGCCGCCATTCGCGAGACCATCAGGCGGGAGAGCAAGGTGGCGATGACCTATCGCGATGAGAAGGGAGACCTGACGGAGCGGGTCGTCTGGCCCTTTGCGCTCGCTTTTTTCGATCTGGTGCGGGTGGTGCTGGCATGGTGCGAGACCCGGCAGGATTTCCGCAGTTTCCGGGCCGACCGTATCGAAAGCTTCCACCTCCTCGACAGCCGTTATCCGCGCCGCCGCCAGGCGCTGCTGAAAGAATGGCGCGAGCGGGAAAAACAGCGGCGACGCAATCATGCTGACAAAAACTGACAGCAGGCCGGTCTAGAAACCGTTCATCCGCAAAAAAGGAGAACGACCATGACCCATCCCGATTTTACCATCCTCTATGTCGACAACCCGCCGGCCAGCACGGAGTTTTATAAGGCGCTGCTGGGTGTCGATCCCGTCGAATCCTCCCCGACCTTTTCGCTCTTCGTCCTTGCCAATGGCATGAAGCTCGGCCTCTGGTCGCGGCACACCGTGGAGCCCGTGGCATCCGCGACGGGCGGCGGCGAGCTTGCCTTCCGTGTCGAAAACGATGCGCAGGTGGATGAGACTTTCGCCGGGTGGAAGGCAAGAGGTGTGGCGATGCTGCAGCAGCCCGCGAAAATGGAGTTCGGTTATACTTTCACGGCCGCCGACCCCGACAATCATCGCCTCCGGGTCTACGCCTTCGCGGGCTGACGACAACGGGTTTTGGTTCGTTGGTTCCGCAAACTCGCCTCGTTCAGCAAACCCTCCTCATCTCTGTGCTTGTCACAGAGATCCAGCCAGCCCAAGTCCTTGGGCTGAAAGGACTCTTCGCGCCGCGCAGACGCGCGTCGACTGGATTCCTGTGACGAGCACAGGAATGAGGGTGGTGGGGATGCGCCCGCGTACGATAACGCCGCGTCGCGTGCGACAACGCCGCATCGCATGCCATGCTATTTCTTCACCGCCACCACGAAAAGCCGCGGAAAGCGCAGCAGCAACCGGCCATCGGCCATGGGCGGATAGGCCGCCTTGATGCGTTGCGTATAATCGGTGAGGAAGGCGTCGCGGTTTTCCTCGCCGGCGGCGGTCAGATAGGGGCGCAACCCCGTGCCTTTCACCCATTCGACAATGCTGTCCGCATCCTTCATCGGATGATTGTAGATGGTGTGCCACACATCCACACGGGCGGATTTCGGTGCCAGCGCGTCGAAATAGTCCGACGGTGCGGGCAGGGGTTTCCGGCGCAGCCTGCCATCTGCGAACGTGTCCTTCCAGATACCGTTCGCTCCCGTCTCCTCCATGGCGCGGTGCGTTGGCTCCTCCAGATTGTCGGGCATCTGCACGGCCAGAACGCCGCCGCTTTCCAGCTGGTCCATCAGCTGCGAAAGAACGGCGAGATGATCCGGCACCCACTGGAAAACGGCATTGGCGTAAAGCAGGTCTGCCTTCTGCGCCGGCTTCCACCGGGCAAGGTCGGCCTTGGCGAAGCGCGTGGTTGGCAGCCGGTCCGTCGCCTTTTCCAGCATGTCGTCATCGCTGTCGATGCCGGTAATGACATTGACGCCGTAACGGTCGGTCAGAAGCTCGGTGGAATTGCCGGGGCCGCAGCCGAGGTCATAGCCGTTCAGCACACGCTCCAGCGGCACCTGCGCCAAAAGATCCCGTGCGGGACGCGTCCGCTCGTCTTCGAATTTCAGATATTGTTGGGCGGACCATGCCATGGTTTTCCTCCTGCAAACTGCCGTCAGATCGCCAGCATCGCATGGGCGAAATCACACCGCCATCGTCAGATGCATGAATTATTGTGATGAATCTATTCATCAACCTTTTGTTTCGCCTCATAAAACGTGCTTGCGGGGCCGTCGCTTTGTTATTTTCCATCAAAATCAGAAATCGCGGCAATTAAAACTTGACCTCGTCAGGGGAGAGGCATTCACTCCGGCCGATTTCCAGCACATGCCCGGTCAGGACGCGCGACGTTCCTCATCCGGCAATGCATCAGAACAAAAAGACGGAGCGTTTTTACCGAACGGAAACGCTTGAGACAGGAGACCGTTATGAGCGTCGATACCGCACCCCGATCAACCACCTGGACCTATGTTGACGGTCAATGGCTGCCCGGCAATCCGCCGCTGATCGGCCCGACCTCGCATGCCATGTGGCTGGCCTCGACGGTGTTTGACGGTGCGCGCTGGTTCGATGGCGTGGCGCCCGATCTCGATCTGCACTGCCAGCGCGTCAACCGCTCGGCCGCCAATATGGGCATGAAGCCGACCATGACGGCCGAAGAGATCGAGAGCCTGGCGCTGGAAGGCGTCAAGAAATTCGACGGCAAGATGGCGATCTATATCAAGCCGATGTATTGGGCCGAACATGGCATGCCCGGCAGCGTTGTCGCGCCCGATGCCAGCTCCACCCGTTTTGCGCTCTGCCTTTTCGAAGCGCCGATGGATGCCGGCAAGCCGCTGACGCTCACCGTCTCGCCGCTGCGCCGTCCTTCGCCGGAAACCGCGATGACCGACGCCAAGGCCGGCAGCCTTTACCCCAATAGCGGCCGCGCCATTCTGGAAGCCCGCTCGCGCGGTTTCGACAATGCCCTGATGCGCGACATGAACGGCAATGTCGCCGAATCCGCCTCGGCCAACATCTTCATGGTCAAGGACGGCGTCGTCCTGACCCCGGTTCCGAACCGCACCTTCCTTGCCGGCATCACCCGTTCGCGCGTGATCGGCCTTCTGCGCCAGGCCGGTTTCGAAGTGCGGGAAGCGACGCTTTCGGTCGAGGATTTCCGCGAGGCCGACGAAATCTTCTGCTCGGGCAATTATTCGAAGGTGTCGCCGGTTGTGAAGCTCGATGACCGCGAATTGCAGGCCGGCCCCGTCGCCCGCAAGGCCCTCGATCTCTACATGGACTGGGCGCGTCTTGGCGCAGACGTTTAAGGTCAGGTAGGACCCCTATTTTCAAAAAGGCCGCGGCAGGCTTGTCCCTGCCGCGGCCTTTTGTTTTGAACCGTACGATTCCCCATGAAAATTGAGGGGGAATTTAATCCAATTTTAGAAGACCACACGCTAGCTTGCGGCATTACCGATTTGGGCTAGTGGGGGCCGTCAAATGTCTTTCAGCATACGCAATATACTCGTGGGCTTTTTTCTGCTCGTCGGCATCGCGCTGGCAGGCTTCGTGGGCAACGGCATGCTGCAGTCCGTGCAGCGTGCCCGCAGCTTTTCAGAGGTGGCGCAGCTCGTTTCGATCGACAGGCTGCTTTTTAACGCCTTGCTGAACTTTCGCAGCGAACGCGGCAACAGCGCTTCGGCGCTGACGGTCGATCCGGCAAAGACGGCCAATACCATCGCCAGCGTGCAGGCGTCGCGCCAGAAGGTGGATGCCGCCATGACCGCCTTTCTCGAACAGTCCGCCGCGCTCGATCAGGCTGGCCTCAAGGCCCCGCTTGCCCGCGTGAAGGATATCTACACGCAATTCCTGGAGCTGCGCAAAAAGGTCGATGCCAACGTCACCCTGCCGCTCGACCGCCGTGAAACCGGGCTGGACAAGACCGTGCTGGCGCTCGGTCAGGATTTTTTGACGGCGCTCGAAGCGGGATCGACGGCGGTGGAAGGTGAGGTTCGCTCGCTGGACCAGAGCCTCACCGGCCTCATCCAGTTGCGGTCCTATGGCTGGTCGGCGCGTGCGCTGGGCGGCAGCGCCACCGTTGTCATCAATGCCGTTGTGGCCCAGCAGCGGCCGCTGACCCCGCAGGAAACCCAGCAGCTTGGCAATTTCGATGCCGGCGCGGCCTTTGCCTGGAAAGCCACCGGCGACCTCGTCGCGCATGAATCGACGCCGCAGGCGCTGAAGGATATCTATGCCGCTGCCGACAAGACCTATTTCAAGGGTGATTTCGTCACGCAGCGCGCCAAGCTGATCGATGATCTGAACAACGGCCGCACGCCGGCCTTCACCATCGATACATGGCGCAATACGGTGACCGAAAGCCTCGATACGGTCGCGAAAATCGCCTCCGAAGCGATGGGTGTTCTCAACGCCAATGCCGAAAAGGCAAGGCAGGACGCCTTTATCGGCGCGATGATCTATCTCGCGGCTTTCATCCTCACGCTTGGCGTCTGCATTCTCTGCCTTGCCGTCATCGTCGGCCGCGTCACCCGCCCGATCAGCCGGTTGACCAAGGCGATGATGGAATTGTCCACCGGCAACCTGACCATCGATGTGCCCGGTGCAAGACGCGGCGACGAGATCGGCGAGATGGCCCGCGCCGTGGAAATCTTCCGCGAGGCGGCCATCCGCAACCGGCAGCTGGAGAACGACGCCATCGGCAACCGCGAGCGGGCCGAACGTGATCGCGTCGAATTGCAGCGGCGCGCCGAGGCCGAGGCCGAAGAGCGTCTCAATCAGGCGACTGGCTCGCTGGCTGGCGGCCTTCGCCGGCTTGCCTCCGGTGACATGGTCTGCGAGATCGCCACGCCCATTGCGCCGCAATTCGAGACGCTGCGGCACGATTTCAACAGCTCCGTGCACCAGCTGCGCGAAGCGCTGACCAGCGTCGGCCAGTCCGTGCAGACGGTGAACGGCGGCGCTCACGAGGTCTCGTCGGCATCCGACGATCTTTCCCGTCGCACCGAACAGCAGGCCGCGTCTCTGGAAGAAACCGCTGCCGCGCTGGAAGAAATCACCGCCAATGTTTCCGCCACCTCAAAACGGGCGAGCGATGCGCGCGACACGGTGCGTGAGGCGAGGACAAAGGCCGATCTTTCCGGCAAGGTGGTGCGCGATGCCGTCGCCGCCATGGAGCGCATCGAACATTCCTCGCGCCAGATCGGCCAGATCATCGGTGTCATCGACGAAATCGCCTTCCAGACCAACCTTCTGGCGCTGAATGCCGGCGTCGAGGCGGCACGGGCGGGCGATGCGGGCAAGGGCTTTGCCGTCGTTGCACAGGAAGTGCGCGAACTGGCGCAGCGCTCCGCCAATGCCGCCAAGGAAATCAAGCAGCTTATCAATACCTCGGCCATTGCGGTGGGCGAAGGCGTGAAGCTGGTGGCCGATACCGGCGTCGGCCTTTCCGAAATCGAGCAGCTGGTGCTTTCGGTCAACAGCCATATGGATGCCATCGCCACCGCTGCGCAGGAACAGTCGGCCGGTCTCTCCGAGGTCAACACCGCCGTCAACCACATGGATCAGGCCACGCAGCAGAATGCCGCCATGGTCGAGGAAATGAATGCGGCCGGTGCGGGGCTGGCGCAGGAATGCGCCAATCTCCAGGCGCTGCTTGCGCAGTTCCAGATCGGCCAGCAGACCTCGGCGTTGCGGGAGACGGCCCGGCAGATGCAGCGCGCCGCAAGCCCTGTGCGCGCTCCGGCCGCACCCGTCGCCGCGCCGCCACGGCCCCGCCCCGTCGCCACGCACGGCAATGCGGCGCTGGCCGTGAAGGGTGACGACTGGACGGAGTTCTGAGTTTTGCAAGCGTTGCTCGCGTCATCGGATGGCGCGGGTTCACCGCACTCGCCGTCATCGCTTCCAAGGGCGGTGTATAGAAACTTCTCCTCCGTCATCCTCGGGGATGTAAAGACCGGAGACATCCCTGACAGATGTTCGGAGACATCCCTGACAGTTTCATGGGTTTTCGAGGTTTATTTCTGCGACCTGAGTTGCGC
>NZ_JBIVYG010000042.1:0-7207 GCF_044769685.1 Agrobacterium sp. NPDC090283
AGCGGCCTGTGGCAGGGCAAGGTGACGGTTGCCGAACATCTCGGATCGGATACCTTCCTGCATCTCGAGGTGTCAGGCATCGGCCCGATCACCGCCCGCACTGACGGCGAGTTCGAATGCAGGCATGGCGATACCGTCTTCATCACCCCGGACGAGACCAAGATACACAGGTTCGATGAGAAGGGTGTGGCGATCTAGGTGTTGGCTTTCACAAGGTTTTTCATTCACAGCGGACCCGCAGGCGCGTGGGACTTACCCCCCTCTGCCCTGCCGGGCATCTCCCCCTCAAGGGGGGAGATCGGCAAGAGGCTCTTTCATCGCTTCACTCGCAAGCTTCGAGATGTGCGAGACTTTGCCACAGATCGATCTCCCCCCTTGAGGGGGAGATGCCCGGCAGGGCAGAGGGGGGTAAGCCCCACGCGCCTTAGGGTCCGCATCCTGTGAAAGCTCACATCCAGCCGGAGCCTCCACGATAGACGACCGAAGGGCAATCTGATGCCACGGTTGGCGCGTTTGCGAAGGTTCTCAACGTTTCCAGCTTTCCGCCGTTCCGGCTCAAGGCCGGAATGACGGAGGTGGGTGTGCAACCGCACAGGAAATATTCCTGCGTACTATGCCAAACCTCACGCCTCCCCGATCCTCACGCCATTCCGATCGAAGACATGCAGCCTTTCCTGCGGGAAACCGACCCGCAGGGATCTACCCGGCTGCAACAATGCCCGGTCTGACGAAAACAGCTTGAACGGCAATCCATGCACGGTGAGGTGCAGGATGACGCCGAGGCCGGTTGGCTCGACCAGATCGACGGTTGCCTCCACACCGCCTTCAACCGGCGCTACGGTGACATGTTCCGGGCGGATGCCGAGCGTGACCGGCTCGCCATCGGCGAGGTCCACTTCCCGGCCAAGCGCAAGGCGCGTGCCGTCACCCAGCACGACGAAACTGCCGCCATTCTCCTGCACGAGCCGTCCTTCGAGGAAATTCATGCCGGGCGAACCGATGAAGCCAGCGACAAAGAGATTGGCGGGACGATCGTAAAGATCGAGCGGTGCGCCGATCTGCTGCACATGGCCGGCATTCATGGCGACGATGCGTGAGGCAAGCGTCATCGCCTCGATCTGGTCATGGGTGACGTAGACCGAGGTTGCGCCAAGATCGGCATGCATGCGTTTGATCTCGGCCCGCATCTGCTCGCGAAGCCGGGCATCGAGGTTGGACAGCGGCTCGTCAAACAGGAAGGCCTTTGGCTGGCGCACGATGGCGCGGCCCATGGCGACGCGCTGACGCTGGCCACCAGAGAGCGCCTTCGGGCGGCGGGCGAGATAGGGATCGAGGCCAAGTTTCGCGGAAGCACCGGCCACCGCCGCCGCGATGGTTTCCTTCGGGCTGCGGCGCAGGCGCAGGCTATAGCTCATATTGTCGGCGACGCTCATATGCGGATAGAGCGCATAGGACTGGAACACCATGGCGATATCGCGATCCTTCGGCCGGCGATCATTGACGCGTTCGCCATCAATGGACAGGTCGCCCGATGTTATCTCTTCAAGGCCTGCGATCATGCGCAGCAGCGTCGATTTTCCGCAGCCGGAGGGGCCGACGAGGACGATGAACTCGCCATCCCTGATATCAAGATCGACGCCATGCAGCACGGCGAGGTCGCCATAGGTCTTGCCGACATTCTTCAGCTCGATGGAAGCCATGGGATTATCCTTTCACCGCGCCGGCCGTCAGGCCCTGCACGAGATAACGTTGAATGAGCAGGAAGAAGAGGCAGGCCGGAATGAGCGCCAGAACGCCCGCCGCCATCATCTGCCCGAAATCGACGGAGAATTTCGAAACGAAGGTCAGAAGGCCAACCGGGAAAGTGGCGCTCTGGTTGCCGGAAATCAGCATCAGCGCAAACAGAAGCTCGCTCCACGCGGCGGTGAAGACGAAACCGAGCGTCGCGGCAATGCCCGGCAGCGTCAGCGGCAGGATGATCTGACGGAAGGCCGTAAACCGGCTCGCCCCGTCAATCATCGCCGCCTCTTCCAGATCCTTCGGAATGCCATCGAAGAACGACTGCATGAGGAAGGTGGCGAAAGGCACGTTGAAGGCGGTGTAGACGATGACGAGGCCCGTCAGGCTGTTGGTGAGGCCGAGAGGCGACAGCATCTTGAAGATCGGCGCGACCAGCATGACCAGCGGAAACATCTGGGTGATCAGCATTAGCGCGACAATCCAGTATTTGCCCTTGAAACGGAAGCGCGACAGCGCGTAACCCGACAGCGAAGAGAGTATCGTCACGGCAATTGCCGTGGAGCCCGCGACGATGACGCTGTTCTTAAAAAACGTCGGGAAGGCACTGTTTTCTATGACAAAACGATAATGATCCCAGGTCGCCCGCGATGGCCACATCCTCACACCTTCGCTATAGAGCAGATCATTCGGCGTCACGGACACCTTGAGCAGCCAGAACAGTGGGAACAGTGCAAAGGCGATATAGGCAAGGATCGCCAGACGATGGGCAAGGGTGAGAAATATCCTTGAGGTCATCGGTCAGTCCTTCTCGATCAGGCGCTGGCGCAGCAGCACGATCAGCATGGAATAGGCAAGCAGCAGCACCAGCAGCACCAGCGCGATGGCCGAGGCATAACCGAAATCCAGACGCCGGAAGGCCTGGGTGAAGATGTAGCTGGCGACGATCTGCGTGCGGTCCGCCGGCCCGCCATTGGTCATGACGATGATGAGATCGGCGAAATTGGCGATCCAGACGGTGCGCAGCAGGATGGTGATGGCGATGGTGGGCGCCAGAAACGGCAGGGTGATGGAGGTGAAACGCTGCAGCGGGTTCGCCCCGTCAATTTCCGCCGCCTCATAAAGATCGCGCGGGATGGCCTGAAGTGCGGCAAGCAAAGTGATGGCGAAGAAAGGAATGCCCCACCAGACATTGGCGATGATCGGCCCCCACATGGCAAGCTGCGGATCGGCGAGGATATTGTTGGGCGCGGATAACAGCCCGAGCGAGACCATCCAGTGCGGTAACGGCCCGATGACCGGGTTGAACAGCCATGCCCAGTTGAGACCGGCAAGGAAGGTCGGCACGGCCCATGGCAGAAACACCAGCGCCTGCGCCAGCCCCCTGCCCGCAAAGGGTTTATCGAGCAGCAGCGCCAGAATGAGGCCGAAGAAGAATTGCAGAAAAACCGAAGCGCCGGTCCACCACAGCGTATTTTTCAGCGCCCGGTAAAAGGCCGCATCCTGCGACAGCGCCTCCAGATGTTTGAGGCCAACGAAACCGCCGGAAAACGGATTGAGCAGTTGCACATCGCGAAAGGCATAGGAGAGGCCAAGCACCAGCGGCACCAGCATGACCGCGACGATGAGCACCAGCACGGGCGCGCTGTAAAGCCACGGTTCGGCCCAATCGGCAAACCGCCGCATCGCAGGCTTGCCAGCCGGTTTGCGCGCAGCCACCGGCCCGGCGCCATGGGCATAGGACATTGTATCGCTCCCTGATCGGACGATGGAACGGACGGGTTTTCCAGCCTCACGGCTTACCGATCCGAAAAATTGCGAGGAAAAGGCCTGTCGCAGCGAAGGCCGGCAAGACCGCCGCACGGGCATTTGCGCCCGCACGGCCGGTCAATGTCGTTACTTCGAGGCCAGGAACTTCTGCTGCGCCTTGGTCATGTAATCAGCCCATTGCTTGGCAAGGTCTTCCGGCGTGATATCGCCGAGCAGCGCTTCCTGCGATGTCTTGATCACAAGCGAATCCTTGAAGAAGGCGAATTCCTCAAGATAGGTCGGCATCGTCGTCGGCACGGCGTTCTTGTCGGCCAGTTCGTCGAACCAGCCCTTGAACTGCGCGCTGGCATAGAAGGGGTCCTTCTCCGCCGACTTGTGCACCGGCAGCGCGCCGGTCTTCTTGTTCCACTCGATATTGCCTTCCGGCCCTTCAAGCGTCTCGATCAGCTTCCAGGAAAGGTCCTTGTTTTCGGATTTCGACATCATCGACCAGCCGGCGAAACCAATCGTCGGGAAGGTCTTGCCGTCGGGGCCCTTGGGCATGGTCATGACGCCGAAATCTTCCGGCTTCATGCGCTGGGCAATGGCGATCAGCGCATCCGGGTCCTGATCGAGGAAGGCGCAGGTGCCGGAATAAAAGCCGGCGACGATCTCGTTGAAGCCCCAGTTGACGCTGTCCTTCGGCGCCAACCCGTTCTTGTAGAGATCGATCACATAGGTCAGGCCCTTCACCCAGCCGGGGCTGTCGAAGGTGGAGGTGCCGTCCTTGGTGAAGAACTCGTTCGAACCGGCCATGGATGCGCCGAACATGACCCAGCCGTTGAGGCCGCCCGGGCCGCCGCGCAGGCAGTAGCCGGATTTGCCGGGAAGGGCTGCGACCTTCTTGGAGGCATCGGCAAATTCCTCAAGGGTCTTCGGCGGCTCTTTCACGCCGGCTTCGGCCAGCAGCTTCTTGTTGTAGAACATGGCGCGCAGGTAGAAACCATAGGGCAGCATATAGGCCGTGTCCTTGACATCGCGGCCGAGTTCGAGCGTACGTTCGCTCAGGCCCGCGGTATGCTCCCATTTGGCAAGATAAGGCTCAAGGCTCTCCAGCATGCCGTTATTGGCATAAAGCGACAGCCATGTGTCGGGCATTTCCATCACGTCAGGCACATCGCCGGCCGAGACCATGGTGGCGAATTTCTGGAAGGCTTCGCTCCACGGCAGGGAGATGATTTCCACCTTGGTGCCGGGATTGGCAGCCTCGAATTTCGAGACGATGCCTTTCAGCGTTTCCGTCCGCTCGGGACTTGTGATGACCTCGACCAGTTTCAAGGTCGTGTCCGCCAGCGCCGTTCCGGTCATCAGGGCGGTGAAGATTGCTGCTGTTACCAGTTTTTTCATGTCGTTCTCCCCTTTTTTGTCGTCAGTTTAAAAACACGTCAGGCGGCGGAGGCCGCCTTGATCGCGGGTTCGAGATCGTTCCAGAGGGCTTCCGTGCCCTCCAGCCCGACATGCAGGCGCACCGAACGCGCGCTGATGCCGAAGGTGTGGGCGGAGTTTGGCTGCGCCTTCTGTTCGAGCACCACTTCGCCGGGGACGATGAGGCTTTCATGCCCGCCCCAGGAAACACCCAGTTTGAAAAGCTTGAGGCGGTCGGCAAAAGCGCGCACATCCACCCCTTCCCTGAAGATGAAGGAAAACAGGCCCGAGGTGCCGTGAAGGCCGGGCGGCAGGCGGTTCGCCAGCCCCGGATGGCAGACCTTCTCCACCACATCCAGCGCCTGCAGGCGGGTAGCGATCTCAAGCGCCGAGGCCTGATGCGCCTTCATGCGCAGCGGCAGGGTGCGAAGCCCGCGAATGAGCAGCCAGGCATCGAAGGGCGACATCTTGCCGCCGAGATAGGGATAGGTTTCCGCCCGGATGCGATCGATCATCGCCTTCGAGCCGGCCACCACGCCGGAGACCACATCGCTGTGGCCGCCCAGATATTTCGAGGCCGAATGTACGACGAGATCCACGCCGAGCGAGATCGGCTGCTGGAAGACCGGGCTTGCCCAGGAATTGTCGATGACGGTGACGGCGCCATGCCGCTTGCCGATGGCGGCCAGCGCACCGACATCATGGGTTTCCATCACCCAGCTGGTCGGGCTTTCCATGTAAAACAGCTTTGCACCCGGCATCGCCTTTTCGACCGCCGCCTCGTCACGGCCGTCGACATAGGTCACCTCGATATTCATGCGCTGCATGAAGGTGCCGAACAGGCGGAAGGCATCGGGATAGACATGGCGCACGGCGACGATCCGGTCACCCGGCGAAACGAAGGACAGCACGGTGGAGGAAATGGCCGACATGCCGCTCGCAAAACCGAGCGCATCTTCGGCACCTTCCAGCTTCGCCAGCATCTCTTCAAACAGCCGCACGGTGGGGTTCAGCCCGCGCGTATAGACCGGCCGCACCTTTTCGCCGCGATAGGTGGAAACCATTTCGTCATAGCTGGAAAAGGTGAAAAGCGAAGTCTGCACGATGGGCGGCACCACGGCTTCGAAGGCGTGGGCCTCGTCATGCGCAACGATAAATGAGGCGGGATCGAAGAGATCGTTGCCATGGTTCATTTCGACATGTCCTTGATATCCTCCTCGACGACGGCGAGGATTTTCAGTGTTTCTTCACGGGCGGTCTCCGCATCACCGGCGGCGATGGCGTTGAACAGGGTGCGGTGAAAGGGAAAGGAGCGGCCGGCGAAATCCGGGCGGTCGAACGGCTTCGACCAGAAGCGCTCGAAACCTTCGCGCATCTGCTCCAGAAGCTGCTTGAATAGCGTATTATGGGTGGCATCGTAGATCGACAGATGGAAGGCAAGGTCTGCCTTGCCGGAGGTTCCCTCGGCCAGATGCACACGCTCCATCTCGTCTAGCCGCGCTTCCATCGTGGCGATATCGTCTGCCGTGCGGCGGCGCGCAGCCGCCATGGAGGCTTCCACCTCGATGCCGCGCCGCACTTCCAGCGTCATCAGCAGCGCATCGCGCAGGCTTTCGGCATCGATGGAAATCGGCATATGCACGGTGGCGGCGGAAATCGGCTTCAGCAGATAATTGCCGCTGCCCTTGCGGCTGTCGATGACGCCGAGCGCCTGAAACTTGCGGATGACTTCGCGGATGGTCGACCGGCCAACACCCAGCGCCGCCATCAGCTCGCGCTCAGCCGGCAGCCGCTCGCCGGCCTTCAGCCCTGCCCGTTCGACATAGTCGGAAAGCGCCGCCTCAACCTGGCGCACACGGTCGCTCGGCGGAATGGGCTGCATCAGTTCCCGGCTGGACCTGTCCAAGACGTACCCTCTAAATTGGTCTGACATCTTACCATTTCAAAGGGTGGATCGATTGTCAACCGGTAAGGAAGGATGCCTGGTCCCGCCCCTCCACAATGTCCTTTTGCACCTCCGAAATGGCCTCGATGTACCTACATGGATGTCCCGGATTAATTGCATCGCCATTGGCGGCAAAGAGCGAACAATGTGGAGAATGGGGCGAGCGACCCAGTAGCTCTGGTGGACTTTGATGGCGGATACCCTCGCCGTGCCATCGGGTCCGGGAGTTTGGTAAGACCTTCAGGCGATCGTCGCTAAGTGAATAGCCCCAAGATTTGTAGACACCTTCTTTCCTAATTTTGAGGCAAGAAGAGCATCATGGGCAAATCGAATTTCAGCGAAGAGTTTAAG
>NZ_JBIVYG010000043.1:0-6348 GCF_044769685.1 Agrobacterium sp. NPDC090283
AGTCACCAAGGCAAATCTGGCTATCGTTGAAAAACAGATTGATCAATTGAATGCGCGGAGGATGCGGCTGTCGGCGGAGCGGGAAAATGCTGAAAATATGGTTGTTCCGCCGGTATCGTCGAGCCAGGCAATCGATACCGAAAGCGGCGAATACCTCAAAGCTGAAGTAGCTCTTTTTGCTGCGCGCAGACAAACCATTGATGGTCAAAAAGCCCAGCTTAGACAGCGTATCGATCAGATACGGCAAGAGAATGAGGGGCTGATCGTTCGCAGGGGTGCTAAAGAAGAGGAATTGTCGTGGATTGGTCAGGAACTTGTCCGCGTACGGAGTCTGGCCAATCAGCAACTGGTCCAGTTCAACCGTCTGGCAGAACTGGAGCGGTTGCGCGCGCAGCTTGATGGGGAACGCGGCCAGTTGATGGCAGAGATCGCAAGGGCGGCGACGCGCATCACAGAGACGGAGCTTCAAATTCTTCAGCTTGATCAGGATCGGTTGGCGGAGGTTCTGACGGAATTACGTGACGTCGACAACAAGCTTGCCGAGCTCACCGAACAAAAGGTTGCGGCGGAAGACCAGTTGAAACGCATCGATGTTCGATCTCCGCAGGACGGTATCGTGCATGAACTCGCCATTCACACGATTGGTGGCGTCATTAGCCCCGGAGAAACAGTCATGCAGATCGTCCCGGTCAACGACCGGCTGGTGGTCGAAACGAAAATCCAGCCGGCCGATATCGACCAGATGCATGTCGGTCAGCAGGCGGCCCTACGTTTCTCCGCTTTCAATCAGCGTACGACCCCGGAAATTGCTGGTCAGGTCAAAATGGTCGCTGCCGATCTCGTTCATAATCCGCAAACGGGCGAAAGCTGGTACACGGCGCGAATTCAGATAGAGCCGGAAGAGCTGACGAAACTTGGTAACCTCAGCCTGCTCGCGGGCATGCCGGTTGAAGCATATATCCGGACAAGCGAAAGAACCGCCGTGTCATATCTGGTCAAGCCTCTCGTGGATCAAATCAACCGGGCGATGCGCGAGGATTAGCAGCCATGCTCTCCTGCGCTTTTTTTCATTTACGTGTTAAAGTGGCGATTCCATTGCCAAGTGTTCAAGCGGCTACCGTTCGCCTTCAATAGCTTGACGAAAAGTGATGAGGCAGGGAATTTAAGCTAGGTCGGTAGGTGCAAGTGAATTGCGATGACTAATCATCTTGCATGGTCCGGGCAGAAAGGATGCGATAAATTTGCATGCGGGAGCAATTCAATTGTCGGGCGATCGCCGTTGCCCTGCACCCCCTTGCATATAATTCTCTAGCGAGATTATGATCAATCCGGGATTTGCCGCCTTTATATACACCTACGGCTTTCGCCTTCTCTATACCCTCGCGCTGCCGTTCTTTGATGAAGCGCCGCTCCATCTGCGCCACCATGCCAAGTACAGTCAGAATGACTTTGCCCATCTCGCCTTTTGTTGAAACGTGTGGTTCGAGAACGGTAACGTATGCTCCGCGCTGTTCACATTCGTGGACGATGTTTAGGACGTCACGGGTGTCACGGCCAAGGCGATCAAGACGTGTGACGATCAACTCGTCATCTTCGCGCAAAAACTCGATGATCGTTGCTAACTCGGTTCGGCCTAGGCGGCTTGCACCCGAGACCTTTTCGCACCTGACGATTTGGCAACCTTCGGCGGTGAGCCGCTCTTGCTGAATTTCTAGATCTTGATCGAGCGTACTAACGCGGGCGTACCCTATGCGAGCCATGTGTCACCTCAAGCTTTAGGCCCGAGCCTACCCTGTCACAAATAGTCGCTGTCAACCTAGATGTTACACGAAGCACTGTAACATGCCGCATGTCACCTGAGGGTATACCCTGAGGCGAATCGCTATCGTGCTATTTGTGAACATTCAGGCGCGTTGACCGGACAACGGCTGTGCGCCTCTCAGCTTGAGTTAATGCGAGTCAGCCACGACGTCGTCGCCAAATTGGCCGTTTATCCATTTGATCCGATCGGCCAACAGCCTGCGGCTAAGGTGCGGCCAACTCGGGCATCTAGGGCGTCCAGAAAGAAATCGATATGGCGCACATGCGGTCCGACCATCTGCAGGCTAATCGTGTAAGAGGCTTAATCAGTCCTCGTGCCCTCTCTCCAAGTATCTTGCCAGATTAAGTAAATCCCCGATAATCAGAATTAATAAAATGGAGGCGAGGGTATGCTAGAACGAGGTTCTGAATGGTTACGGTGGGAGCCGCATATCCATGCACCGGGCACTATATTCAATGACCAATTCGGTGCCGATGCTATGGACAAGTATATTGCGGCTCTGGAGGCTGTAACTCCCATCCTTAGCGCCATTGGCATCACTGACTACTACGGTATTGACACCTATCAGCGGGTATTGGCGGAAAAGCGGGCCGGCAAGCTACAGGATTGCCAGCTCCTTTTCCCGAACATTGAGATGAGGCTCGCAATTGGGACGGTACGGGGCAACTTCGTTAATGTGCACCTTCTCATCGATCCCACTGACGACGACCACATTGAACGGATCAACACTATCCTCAGCCGTCTGACGTTCCGCGTCGATGATCAAGACTACGGCTGTACTGCTGCCCAACTGACGCGTCTAGGGCGCCACCTCGATAAATCCCTGACTGATGATCGCGCTGCGCTTGCTCACGGTTCCCAACAGTACAAAGTGTCGCTCGACGACCTGCGTAAGGCTCTGGACAATGCTTGGGCGAGGGAAAATGTGCTAGTCGCGGTTGCGGCCGGCGGTGATGGCACGAGCGGAGTAAGAGATGGAGCGGATGCAACTCTTCGGCGTGGCATCGAGCGTTTCGCTGACATCATATTTTCCGGAAGTCCGGGGGATCGTGATTTTTGGCTCGGCCTCAAAGACGGGCTGGATAGTGACTTCATACGAGAGCAATACGGCTCCCTCAAGCCGACGATGTGGGGCTGTGACGCCCATGAGATGGCCAAAATTGGCCAGCCTGATCTGGAGAGGTTTTGTTGGATTAAGGGTGCCGCCACCTTTGACTCGTTGCGACAAGCTTGCATCGAGCCGCGCAGGTCGTATGTAGGCATATCCCCCACAGCCGGTGCAATGGCATCGCAGGTTATTTCGCGTGTGCAAATTAACGGAGCTACGTGGGCGCTGACTCCGGACATCGGGCTCAATGCCGGACTGGTCGCAATCATTGGTGCACGCGGTTCGGGAAAAACCGCTCTGGCGGACATTATTGCTGTCGGTTGCGACGCGTTCCCGGCAAAGCGCAACCGCCAATCCTTTATCAGCCGGGCGAATGATGACGGTTACCTATCCGGGGCAAGTGTCGCAATAAGCTGGTCTGACGGAGGTGACGCAGAGGTTCGGAGCCTTGACGAGCCGGTGCGCCAGGAATGGGATAGCTATCCGAAAGCGCGTTACCTGTCCCAACAGTTTGTCGATGACCTCTGCTCGTCAGCCGGAATGACCGATGCACTTCTTGCCGAAATCGAACGTGTCATCTTCGAATCTCATCCAGTTGCGGACCGCGACGGTGCTGTGACCTTTTCCGATCTTCTGAACTTGAAGGCCTCCCGTTACCGCGACGCTCGCCTGCGTGAGGAAGCGGCACTGGCTTCGCTGTCCGAGCGGATCGGCGTGGAAATGGAAAAGACAAAACTGCTTGCCTCCTTAAGAACCCAGATTGAGGAAAAAACGAAGCTCATTGAGCGATACAACGGGGACCGTGCTCGTCTCATCCCTAAAGGATCCGACAAGGAGACCGCGCGACTTTTGTCACTCACCGCCGCTGCTGAGAAGGCCCGAACAAATATCCGCTACTATGCCAATCAGCAGCAATCACTTAACTCTGTCCGTGATGAGGTTGCTGACCAACGCGCAAATCAGGCACCAGAGGGACTGAGAAGCCTTAGGGAGAGGTACAAGAGCGCGCCCATGGACGATGCCCAATGGGAGGCCTTCCTGTTGCAACATGCCGGCGATGTTGATGCTGTCTTGGCAGAGCGATTAGCCTCCGCCGAGAAAAGTATGGCTTCGTGGAAAGGCGCTTCTCCAACTGCTGGTCCAGACGATGTGCCTCTAATACCAGATACAGCCGATCTGGAACGGACTGCCCTTGCGCCCCTTGAGGCGGAAATCAAGCGCCTAGAGAAGATGATCGCGGCCGACAAAGACACCGCCAACAAGCTCGGAGCCATCACCAGACGCATAGGCGAAGAGGGTCAACTGCTTCAGACCCTCATCGAACGTCTCAAGGACTGCGAGAGCGCGAAAGATCGCGCCTTAGCACTCACGTCCGAACGGGAAGAGGGTTACAAGCGGGTTTTCCAAGCCATTTTGGGAGAAGAGGCCGTATTGAGAGTGCTTTATGCTCCGCTCATGGCTAGACTCAGCGAAGTCGGGGGCAGTGTCCAAAAGCTGACGTTCAGTGTGGAACGGTCGGCCGATGTCGCAGCTTGGGCCAAGCGTGGCGAGGAGCTTCTGGACTTGCGGAAACCGCCCTTCATGGGACAGGGCGCACTGCAAAAGGTAGCAGAGCCGGTTTTTCGGGCTGCGTGGGAGAGGGGTGATGCAGCCTCGATTTCAGCCGCTATGGTGGCTTTCCGCGCAGAATACCAAGAAGACCTGCTTGGGGCATCGAAGGTAGCCAAGGGAGATCAAGGCTATCGCACTTGGTCGCGTAACCTCGCGCAGTGGCTTTTCAGTACGGACCATATCTCGCTGCGATACAGCATTGATTACGACGGCATAGACATTACCAAGTTATCTCCGGGCACTCGGGGCATCGTGCTTCTTCTGCTCTACCTAGCGCTCGATGAGGCGGACGACCGACCTCTCATAATTGATCAACCAGAAGAAAATCTCGATCCGAAATCAATCTTCGACGAGCTGGTGGGGCTTTTTCAAGCGGCAAAGAATAAACGACAGGTTATCATTGTCACTCACAATGCCAATTTGGTGGTGAATGCTGATGCTGATCAGATAATCATAGCGAACGTTGGACCGCATATTTCTGGGGCTCTTCCTCCCATCACCTATTCAACCGGCGGCCTGCATGATGATGACATTCGTCGTGCCGTCTGCCTCATCCTAGAAGGCGGCGACAGGGCTTTCGTTGAACGATCCCGTCGTCTTCGCGTGAAGCTCAACCGCTAAAGTGGAAGAACAAGAGCTTCTGCAACGCTGCCCATCCCAGCGACTTGTCCGGATGGCGCATCTCATTCGCGCCATCCGTCTAGGAACTGCATTTCATGTCGGCCTTGCTGTCGCCCATCAGGCGCTTATGGCTCCACTTATGCCAATCGTGGAGAACCCGACGAATGGCGAGTTTCGCTGAGCGACTAAAGCACGGCTGACGTGAGCATTGAGGGCTGAAAGCTGCCGGGTGATATTGCGCCTCCTCTTGGCCACTCGGGCCGTCGCTAAGTCGAAAGGGGATGAGAAGTGGACAATCCCATTTCAAGAGGCGCTCCAGTTGAAGGGGCCATCGCTGAATGCGCTGATCGTCGCCTTGGCACGCCATTCAATCGCTTCTAAGGAACGGAGACTTTGCAGCATTTCTTCACGCTGCGCAGGATTCTGATGGCGGAATGCCCAACCCGTTCTCAGAATATCCCCGATGATGCGCGCGACCAGCTTCGCGATCTCTGGAATTCCCGACACCTCGATCGACCAGCCCATCGGCTCGAAATGTGCGAATTGGTTCCGAATTTCCTTGTGAAAGCGGTTCAACCAATTCAGTTCAGATTCGCTGATTACGACACCGGCAACGCTGCTGCCATCCCCTGCCGAATTGGGCTTTCGCAATGCCTTAAGTAGGTCCGGAAGCCCCATCAGGTGGGTTCTAGGCGGTTTTGAATTCGGATTGGTGCGCGAGTCCTCAAAGTAGGTCAACCATTCGCTGGCGTTGCGCTCGGTGACAGCACCCACCGGGGCCGCAGTCGTAGTGAGATGGCACACGCACGCCCCCTGCAGCGCCGAATGCAACGCCATCACCACCCACTTCCAGGCTAGGGAGTCCTCCCCCACAAACTGAGCAGCACGTATAACGTGGCGGATAGACCCCGCCACATCCTCGGCCTCATCCGTTCGAATCCAATTCTCCACTGCCGGTCCCTTGCCTCCATTCCGATTGCCGGGAGCATAAACCAGTCGGTGATGGATATGAACATATTGTCGTTTTCAGGCGACGCGCTGGCGGGCTGGGTTGAGTATGATGCAGACCTCTGGCAGCACCTCAGTTTTTGGTGTGAATAGCCCCGAGTTTCGTAGACACCCTCGGGTTAGATTTTCTGCTGCTTCTCGAACTCGACGGGCGACAGCATCCCGTTCCTGACGTGTT
>NZ_JBIVYG010000044.1:2500-6346 GCF_044769685.1 Agrobacterium sp. NPDC090283
AGAGAAACCATGAGATGGCTTAGTCGGCCGGAATTGGTGGAGGGATTGGAGGTAGGTAGGAAAGCTTGTCCGAGGCATTTTTGTTGTTGGAACTTCGGTTCCTCTGACGGGAATGCTGGATTGGTGTTGCCTGACCGCGCATCACCGGATGATATCTCGAGAAGCTGGTCTTAATGATACGACCTCGAAGTGCACCGGCGTGCCTTCAAAGAGGATTGTATCGAACACGTCGATGTCATCAGGAAATGACCTGGTTGTAAAAGGTAACCGGGTTGCCGTTCCCTAGGGAATGGCTATGGATGAGCATAGACAATGAGAACGAAGAAGTGAATTAAGGGCATTTGGTGGATGCCTTGGCATGCACAGGCGAAGAAGGACGTGATACGCTGCGAAAAGCCGTGGGGAGCTGCGAATAAGCTTTGATCCATGGATCTCCGAATGGGGCAACCCACCTTAAATACCTAGAAAATCTGTTTTGCAGACACCTTGAATAAGACTTTTGATCGGTTTGCATGGGACTTCCCATACAGACCGATAGGTCGTCGCCAATTGTTTGGCGCGCCGTCCGCAGGCCTTCGGCCGTGAGGACAAAAGAGACCCCGGCGATACCGGGTTCAAGGGTTCGGCAAAAGAGGTTTCTAGGTATTGTAATAAGGTATCTTACTTTCGAATACATAGGGGTAAGAAGCGAACGCAGGGAACTGAAACATCTAAGTACCTGCAGGAAAGGACATCAACCGAGACTCCGCAAGTAGTGGCGAGCGAACGCGGACCAGGCCAGTGGCAATGATGAATAAAGCGGAACGATCTGGAAAGGTCGGCCATAGAGGGTGATAGCCCCTTACGCGTAGAACAGTCATTGTCCTTGAGTAGGGCGGGACACGTGAAATCCTGTCTGAACATGGGGAGACCACTCTCCAAGCCTAAGTACTCGTGCATGACCGATAGCGAACAAGTACCGTGAGGGAAAGGTGAAAAGCACCCCGACGAGGGGAGTGAAATAGAACCTGAAACCGGATGCCTACAAACAGTCGGAGCCCGCAAGGGTGACGGCGTACCTTTTGTATAATGGGTCAACGACTTAGTGTAACTAGCAAGCTTAAGCCGGTAGGTGTAGGCGCAGCGAAAGCGAGTCTGAATAGGGCGATTTTAGTTAGTTGCATTAGACCCGAAACCGAGTGATCTAGCCATGAGCAGGCTGAAGGTTGGGTAACACCAACTGGAGGGCCGAACCCGTATCTGTTGCAATAGATTGGGATGACTTGTGGCTAGGGGTGAAAGGCCAATCAAACTCGGAAATAGCTGGTTCTCCGCGAAATCTATTTAGGTAGAGCGTCGACCGAATACCCTCGGGGGTAGAGCACTGGATGGGCTATGGGGACTCACCGTCTTACTGATCCTAACCAAACTCCGAATACCGAGGAGTACTAGTCGGCAGACACACGGCGGGTGCTAACGTCCGTCGTGAAAAGGGCAACAACCCTGACCTCCAGCTAAGGTCCCCAAGTCATGGCTAAGTGGGAAAGGATGTGAGGATCCCAAAACAACCAGGATGTTGGCTTAGAAGCAGCCATCATTTAAAGAAAGCGTAACAGCTCACTGGTCTAAATAAGGGTCTTTGCGCCGAAAATGTAACGGGGCTAAAGCCATGCACCGAAGCTGAGGATGTGCGTAAGCACGTGGTAGCGGAGCGTTCCGTAAGTCTGTGAAGGCGGACCCGTGAGGGCTGCTGGAGATATCGGAAGTGCGAATGTTGACATGAGTAACGATAAAGGGAGTGAGAGACTCCCTCGCCGAAAGACCAAGGGTTCCTGCTTAAAGTTAATCTGAGCAGGGTTAGCCGGCCCCTAAGACGAGGCGGACACGCGTAGTCGATGGGAACCACGTTAATATTCGTGGGCCTGGTGGTAGTGACGGATCTCGTGTGTTGTTCAACCTTATTGGATTGGTTGGGCGGCGAAGAGGTTCCAGGAAATAGCTCCACCGTATAGACCGTACCCGAAACCGACACAGGTGGTCAGGTAGAGTATACCAAGGCGCTTGAGAGAACTATGTTGAAGGAACTCGGCAAATTGCACGCGTAACTTCGGAAGAAGCGTGACCCTTTTGTACGCAAGTATGATGGGGTGGCACAGACCAGGGGGTAGCGACTGTTTATCAAAAACACAGGGCTCTGCGAAGTAGCAATACGACGTATAGGGTCTGACGCCTGCCCGGTGCTGGAAGGTTAAAGGGAGGGGTGCAAGCTCTGAACTGAAGCCCCAGTAAACGGCGGCCGTAACTATAACGGTCCTAAGGTAGCGAAATTCCTTGTCGGGTAAGTTCCGACCTGCACGAATGGCGTAACGACTTCCCCGCTGTCTCCAACATAGACTCAGTGAAATTGAATTCCCCGTGAAGATGCGGGGTTCCTGCGGTCAGACGGAAAGACCCCGTGCACCTTTACTATAGCTTTACACTGGCATTCGCCAAGGCATGTGTAGGATAGGTGGTAGGCTTTGAAGCAGGGACGCCAGTTTCTGTGGAGCCATCCTTGAAATACCACCCTTATCTTCGTGGATGTCTAACCGCGGTCCGTTATCCGGATCCGGGACAGTGTATGGTGGGTAGTTTGACTGGGGCGGTCGCCTCCGAAAGAGTAACGGAGGCGCGCGATGGTTAGCTCAGACCGGTCGGAAATCGGTCGTCGAGTGCAATGGCATAAGCTAGCCTGACTGCGAGACTGACAAGTCGAGCAGAGACGAAAGTCGGTCATAGTGATCCGGTGGTCCCGTGTGGAAGGGCCATCGCTCAACGGATAAAAGGTACGCCGGGGATAACAGGCTGATGACCCCCAAGAGTCCATATCGACGGGGTTGTTTGGCACCTCGATGTCGACTCATCGCATCCTGGGGCTGGAGCAGGTCCCAAGGGTATGGCTGTTCGCCATTTAAAGCGGTACGTGAGTTGGGTTCAGAACGTCGTGAGACAGTTCGGTCCCTATCTGCCGTGGGTGTAGGAATATTGACAGGATCTGTCCCTAGTACGAGAGGACCGGGATGGACGTATCTCTGGTGGATCTGTTGTCCTGCCAAGGGCATAGCAGAGTAGCTATATACGGAATGGATAACCGCTGAAGGCATCTAAGCGGGAAACCAACCTGAAAACGAGTGTTCCCTATCAGAGCCGTGGAAGACGACCACGTTGATAGGACGGGTGTGGAAGCACAGCAATGTGTGAAGCTTACCGTTACTAATAGCTCGATCGACTTCTTCGTTCCCATTGAATATGTTCATCAAGCAAAGCTTGATGACATCATTCTTCTGTCCTGACGCCCGAAGGGCTCCGGACGGGCCGCGCCAAAAGGCGCGACGACCTCTGGTCTGTATGGCTGCCACGCTCACTGTTGAGCAAAGGTGGAATACGGATGGGTCAAGTGAGACGTGTTAAATTAAATAGAGCCATGGCTCTCCAGCTTCTCGAAAACAACGTATGTTGTTGCGTTTTGCCGACCTGGTGGTTATCGCGGGGCGGCTGCACCCGTTCCCTTTCCGAACACGGCCGTGAAACGCCCCAGCGCCAATGGTACTTCGTCTCAAGACGCGGGAGAGTAGGTCGCTGCCAGGTCTGCAAAACGCAACAGCAAATCTTCTCATTCTCAAATAAGGGCCAGCGCCCAAATCAACAGGCCGCGTAAGCGGCCTTTGTGTTATAATGAAATCACTTCGGTTCTTTGCCAAAAGCAAAAACCAGATCTAGGCGACAAGTTCTTCCGACTTCTCGCTGGTGCCGCGGGGTGGAGCAGCCCGGTAGCTCGTCAGGCTCATAACCTGAAGGCCGCAGGTTCAAATCCTGCCCCCGCAACCA
>NZ_JBIVYG010000045.1:0-4312 GCF_044769685.1 Agrobacterium sp. NPDC090283
CTTAAACTCTTCGCTGAAATTCGATTTGCCCATGATGCTCTTCTTGCCTCAAAATTAGGAAAGAAGGTGTCTACAAATCTTGGGGCTATTCAGTTGCCGCCTGAGGTCCTGACGGGAAAGGTCAATCTGCCATCTTCGGTAGGTTGAGGCCCGAGAAAGGTCTTTTCAGGGAAAAATGTTTCAAACAACTCCTTGAGCGTATTTGTGAGCGATGATTGTGCCGCTCTTGGTATTCCGGCTTGCTCGGAAAGAATTTCACGAATGTAGGAGGCCGCCATCTCGGCCTTCACGTTCATATATTTGGCTGAGTAATTGTAAAGCGCTGATTGGCTACGTTGCTGGTCACTGGCGTCCAAGTTTAGGTTGACACCTTGTACTAGTTCACGACCGTAGTGCCGTTGGGCCCCATGGTAGTCGATAACGCCAATGTCTCGCGGCCTGAATGTACTGAATATGGCTTCTAGTGCGACTGATGGCATAATATGCGGTACGCCGCCAACAGGGATGGTGCACTCGGCGTACAGAAGGGGCTGAGCAAGTTCTGCAACCAAGGCTGTGTGCGCTGTTTCAACTCGACCTCTAACTTCAGCTTCTCTGTCCCTAAATTGAGCTGCAAAAGGCGCCATCCTCATACCGCCCCAGCCATATGCCTCTGGTATTAGCATCCGCCAAGTTGCTTCAGTTAAAAGGTCGTTAGCGTTAGCTTGAATGTATGATCTTTCTTCAGCGGAAAGCTTAAAGCTGCAACCGATTGAAAGAGGCTTGGTGGCGTCATTAAACATAGAAGCAAAGTCGCTTGCTCTATTCGTCATTTGAATTTGAAACTCACCCAGCCATTGTTGCCATTCATTTTGCTGGTAACCACCATAGACGGACTTCAGCAAGCGTATGGCGTCGAAGATGCAAGACTTCCCAGATCCGTTTTGTCCAGCAACTATTACCATATTGCCAAGGTTTGAGAGCTCAACCTCTCTGATCCCGCGGAAGTTGTTGACTTTAAGTTGATCGATTTTCATTTGACCTGCACCAGACAGAAATAATTGGAAACCTTCGAATCAGAGTATATGCAACTTCTACTGTTCATGTATTCGAAGTATCAAACAATACGGGTTGTTGTTCATTTCACCTTGGCTATCGCTTTATCAACCTTTTCCACAACTCCGTTTCGCGGACTCGAGAAATAGAAAATATTTACGATTACGGGTAGGTTGCGATGTAAACTCTTTGGCATGTTGTAGCACCCTAGCGTTCGCTAGTTTTCTTTTTTATTTCCCCGTTCATCCCCACCCTTTTTGCCTGACTTATACTGACCCTGTTCCGCGATGAACCGGGAAACGTTCCGGTTTGAAGTGGAGCCAGCGCTGGCTATGAGAGAAAGACGTCACTCTCATATTTCGGGGCCTGACAGGCAAAGTCCTTTGGCAATGACCGGAGGAGAGATGGAATCTGGTTTGTGGTGGGCCTTTCTATTTCTCCGAACGCATTGGTTGAAGGACAGGCTCTGACAGGCATAAACCGCTGATGCGGGGCACTGATAAGTGTCTTTATTTTCCACAGGCGGCAATTTTCAGTGCCCCGTTGCAATGCCCATCGAGCTGAAAGGCTGATGGAAAAAGAGAAGAAGTTCACGACACGGTCGCAGCTGCGTCGCGTGATAGGAATGGTGTGTTCAAATGGGTCTCTATGAAATGTACGTCCTTGCTACTCGTGCAGATACCGCCCTGATGAGGAGAAGGCTGGCACGTTCTCTTTATGCCAGGGCAAAGCTTCGAAATCGGAAGCTCAAGAAGCAGTATTTACACAACCAGAAGGAGAGTTTCGATTTAATGGTCGATAGGAAGAGGGCAGGCCAGTTGCGATCTGGGCGACTTCCGTAAACATATATTTATATAATAACCAACGCAAAACATATAAAATATATGCGTTGATGGATTGTATATTTTTGACTGAGGGCGGATGAGAATCTGCGAGCAAAACTGATTTTACTGACCTGCAATTTGCGGATTGCGGGCCAACTACGCGTAGATATATGAATTTTATGTTGAATTTGCTGATCTGAATGGAGGATTGTTATGCGTGGAAACTATATGAGTGGGATGGATTTGATTGGAGTGGAGTTCAGATTCGAGTGGCGATCGATCATAATAACAATATCATGATATTGTTATTATGATCGATCGCCACTCGAATCTGAACTCCACTCCAATCAAATCCATCCCACTCATATAGTTTCCACGCATAACAATCCTCCATTCAGATCAGCAAATTCAACATAAAATTCATATATCTACGCGTAGTTGGCCCGCAATCCGCAAATTGCAGGTCAGTAAAATCAGTTTTGCTCGCAGATTCTCATCCGCCCTCAGTCAAAAATATACAATCCATCAACGCATATATTTTATATGTTTTGCGTTGGTTATTATATAAATATATGTTTACGGAAGTCGCCCAGATCGCAACTGGCCTGCCCTCTTCCTATCGACCATTAAATCGAAACTCTCCTTCTGGTTGTGTAAATACTGCTTCTTGAGCTTCCGATTTCGAAGCTTTGCCCTGGCATAAAGAGAACGTGCCAGCCTTCTCCTCATCAGGGCGGTATCTGCACGAGTAGCAAGGACGTACATTTCATAGAGACCCATTTGAACACACCATTCCTATCACGCGACGCAGCTGCGACCGTGTCGTGAACTTCTTCTCTTTTTCCATCAGCCTTTCAGCTCGATGGGCATTGCAACGGGGCACTGAAAATTGCCGCCTGTGGAAAATAAAGACACTTATCAGTGCCCCGCATCAGCGGTTTATGCCTGTCAGAGCCTGTCCTTCAACCAATGCGTTCGGAGAAATAGAAAGGCCCACCACAAACCAGATTCCATCTCTCCTCCGGTCATTGCCAAAGGACTTTGCCTGTCAGGCCCCGAAATATGAGAGTGACGTCTTTCTCTCATAGCCAGCGCTGGCTCCACTTCAAACCGGAACGTTTCCCGGTTCATCGCGGAACAGGGTCAGTATAAGTCAGGCAAAAAGGGTGGGGATGAACGGGGAAATAAAAAAGAAAACTAGCGAACGCTAGGGTGCTACAACATGCCAAAGAGTTTACATCGCAACCTACCCGTAATCGTAAATATTTTCTATTTCTCGAGTCCGCGAAACGGAGTTGTGGAAAAGGTTGATAAAGCGATAGCCAAGGTGAAATGAACAACAACCCGTATTGTTTGATACTTCGAATACATGAACAGTAGAAGTTGCATATACTCTGATTCGAAGGTTTCCAATTATTTCTGTCTGGTGCAGGTCAAATGAAAATCGATCAACTTAAAGTCAACAACTTCCGCGGGATCAGAGAGGTTGAGCTCTCAAACCTTGGCAATATGGTAATAGTTGCTGGACAAAACGGATCTGGGAAGTCTTGCATCTTCGACGCCATACGCTTGCTGAAGTCCGTCTATGGTGGTTACCAGCAAAATGAATGGCAACAATGGCTGGGTGAGTTTCAAATTCAAATGACGAATAGAGCAAGCGACTTTGCTTCTATGTTTAATGACGCCACCAAGCCTCTTTCAATCGGTTGCAGCTTTAAGCTTTCCGCTGAAGAAAGATCATACATTCAAGCTAACGCTAACGACCTTTTAACTGAAGCAACTTGGCGGATGCTAATACCAGAGGCATATGGCTGGGGCGGTATGAGGATGGCGCCTTTTGCAGCTCAATTTAGGGACAGAGAAGCTGAAGTTAGAGGTCGAGTTGAAACAGCGCACACAGCCTTGGTTGCAGAACTTGCTCAGCCCCTTCTGTACGCCGAGTGCACCATCCCTGTTGGCGGCGTACCGCATATTATGCCATCAGTCGCACTAGAAGCCATATTCAGTACATTCAGGCCGCGAGACATTGGCGTTATCGACTACCATGGGGCCCAACGGCACTACGGTCGTGAACTAGTACAAGGTGTCAACCTAAACTTGGACGCCAGTGACCAGCAACGTAGCCAATCAGCGCTTTACAATTACTCAGCCAAATATATGAACGTGAAGGCCGAGATGGCGGCCTCCTACATTCGTGAAATTCTTTCCGAGCAAGCCGGAATACCAAGAGCGGCACAATCATCGCTCACAAATACGCTCAAGGAGTTGTTTGAAACATTTTTCCCTGAAAAGACCTTTCTCGGGCCTCAACCTACCGAAGATGGCAGATTGACCTTTCCCGTCAGGACCTCAGGCGGCAACTGAATAGCCCCAAGATTTGTAGACACCTTCTTTCCTAATTTTGAGGCAAGAAGAGCATCATGGGCAAATCGAATTTCAGCGAAGAGTTTAAG
>NZ_JBIVYG010000046.1:0-3069 GCF_044769685.1 Agrobacterium sp. NPDC090283
CAGACGAGCGCAGCGGCGAAGCCTCCAGAGAGAACCAGCGAGCCGAAGGCCATGTAGCGCCAGTTCTTGGCCTGCACGCGGGCCGAGCCGATCCGGTCGTCCCAGACCTGCGCGGCGCGCTGATAGGGCGTCTCGGGTTGCGGGGTCTTGCCGTAATGGGCGGCGGGTCTTTTGAAGAGGTTCATCAGCGGTCACTTTCAGAGAGGTTGATGGAAGAACCGGAGCCGTGGCTGTCGCCGGAGCGGATGGCGTGGGCGGCGGCGCTGACGCCGTGGCTGACGGTCTGGTTGCGCTTCATGCGCTTGGCCCAATCGGGAGCGCCGCCGGTCGCGGTCGGGGTCGAAGCGGCCTCGGCGGCTTCACCGCCGATCGTTCCCATGGTCGAGGAGCCGCCCGTCGCACCGAAGCCGGCCTTCGCGCCATCGGAGAAGCTGGAATTCATGGAGTCAGCGGCGCGCGATGCGGCACGGCGCAAAGGCGAGACGGCGGCCGATCCGGCGGTGCGCGCGACCGCGCCCATGCCGGAGGCGACGCCCGACGCGCCGGACTTGCCGAGCGAGCCGAGCGAATAGGCCGAGGAGGCAGCACCCGCCGCGGTCGCACCGCCGCGGGCTGCTGCCGCCCCGCCGGAGAGCATGGCGGCTCCGCCCTTGGCGGCCATCATCGCACCGCCGCCGACGGCCATGGCCGCGCCGCCGACCGCAAGACCGGTGCCGACCGCTGCGCCCGCGCCGAGCTGCGGGCCGCCGGAGACGAGCCCGTTGGCGATGCCGGGGCCGAAGATGCCGAGGGCTACGAGGGAGAGTGCGGCCAGCACGACGGCCATGGCGTCGTCGATGCTGGGCGTGGTGCCGCCGAAGCCCTTGGTGAACTCGCCGAAGAGGGTCGAGCCGATGCCGATGATGACGGCCAGAACGAGAACCTTGATGCCGGACGAGATGATGTTGCCGAGCACCTTTTCGGCCATGAAGGCGGTCTTGCCGAAGAGGCCGAACGGAATGAGGACAAAGCCGGCGAGCGTCGCCAGCTTGAATTCGATCAGGGTGACGAAGAGCTGGATCGCCAGAATGAAGAAGGCGAGGATGACCAGCGCCCAGGCGAAGAGCAGGCACGCGATCTGGATGAAGTTCTCGAAGAAGGCGACCCATCCCATCAGATCGGAGATGGATTCGAGCAGCGGCCGGGCGGCGTCGAGGCCGGTCTGTGCGACCTTGCCGGGCCGCATCAGGTCGGCGGTCGAGAAGCCCGTGCCGCTCGCCTTGAGACCAAGGCCGGCGAAGCTCTCGAAGACGATCTTCGCGAGGTTGTTCCAGTTGCCGATGAGATAGGCGAAGACGCCGACGAACAGCGTCTTCTTGACGAGGCGCGCGATGACGTCTTCATCGGCGGCCCAGGACCAGAAGAGCGCGGCGAGCGTCACGTCGATGACGATCAGGGTGGTTGCGATGAAGCCGACCTCGCCGCCGAGAAGGCCGAATCCGCTGTCGATGTATTTGGTGAATACGCCGAGGAAATTGTCGATGACGCCTGCGCCGCCCATGGCTCACCGCCCTTCCGGGGCGGCCGCCGCGGCCGGTGCGACCGGAGCGGATGCGCGGCCAAGGAAGCGGTCGCGGGTCTCGGCCCATACCGCCATGCACGCGCTGTCGCTGGTGGCCTCTTGACCGAGCCGCTGGCATCGGCGTTGGCCTTCGCGCAGCGGATCGCGGTCGGGAGAATGAAGAGCGGCCGGCGAAGATGCCGGCGCGTCCTCCTTGCGGTTCAGTTCGATGACCGTCGCGGTGATGGCGATGGCGACGAACACGATAGCGCCGAGGCGGGCCAGCATCTTGCCGTCCATGGGAATGCTCCTTCTGGCGGTTACTTGCCGGTGTTGAACATCTGGGCGTTGCCGGGCTGGTAGCCCGAGCCCGGCGTCAGGAAGCGGCGACGCTGTTCGCGGCCTTGTTCGGCGGCGGCGGTGCGTTCGGCCTCGGTGAGCGCGGTGGCACGGCCGTTGGAAGCGAGCAGCGCCACGAGATCCGAGAGCTGCTGCGATTGCAGGGCGAGGATCTGATTGCCGGCCTGCGCCGCCTGGAGCGCGCCGGTCGCACCCTGGCTCTGGCTGACCAGCGCCGACATCTGCGTGCGGTTGGTGTCGATATTGCCGACGACGCCGGCCTGGACGCGCATCGCATCCTGAAGCCCGCCGACGGTGTTCTTCCAACGGTCGCGCGCATTGGCGACGAGCTGCTGGTTGCTCGCCGACATCGAGACGTTCCCGTATTTCTGGCTGAACATCTGGTCGATCTGCTGAACGTTGAACGCGATGCCCTGGGCTTGCTGGAGAAGCTGCTGGGTGCGCTGCACGTTCTGCTGGAGCTGCTGGAGCGCCGAGTAAGGCAGGCTCGCGAGATTGCGGGCCTGGTTGATGAGCATCTGCGCTTCGTTCTGGAGCGAGGTGATCTGGTGGGTTATCTGCTCCAGCGTGCGCGCGGCTGTCAGCACGTTTTGCGCATAGTTGGAGGGATCGAAGACGATGATGGCGTGGGCGGGCGTCGCCACCATCGGCGAGAGCGCCAGCGGCGCGGCCGCCAGCATGGTTGCGGCGAGCGCCATGGCACGCGAGCGGAAATGGCGAATAGTCATGGGTCAGGACTCCTTTGCTGCTTGAGGGATCGGGAAGGTCGGTATGAGGTCCGCCGCCCATCCGGCGTCGCGGGCGCGCAGCCACGCGGCGAGGAAGCCGTCGCGGCCATGTTCGGCGACGAGGTTGGCGATCAGCGTCTGGTCGGATTTGGAGGATGCGGCGCAGAGCGCGAGGCCGACTTCGGACAGGCCCAGCTCGAACAGACGGTTGCCGCGCCGCGACTGGCAGTAATAGTCGCGCTTCGGCGTTGCCCGCGCGAGGATTTCGATCTGCCGGTCGTTGAGACCGAAGCGGCGATAGATCGCCGTGATCTGCGGCTCGATCGCGCGTTCATTCGGCAACAGTAGCCGCGTCGGGCAGCTTTCGATGATGGCCGGCGCGATGCTCGAATTGTCGATGTCGGACAGCGACTGCGTGGCGAAGATGACCGACGCATTCTT
>NZ_JBIVYG010000047.1:0-3046 GCF_044769685.1 Agrobacterium sp. NPDC090283
AAGAATGCGTCGGTCATCTTCGCCACGCAGTCGCTGTCCGACATCGACAATTCGAGCATCGCGCCGGCCATCATCGAAAGCTGCCCGACGCGGCTCTTGCTCCCGAACGAACGCGCGATCGAGCCGCAGATCACGGCCATCTATCGCCGCTTCGGCCTCAATGACCGGCAGATCGAAATCCTCGCACGGGCGACCCCGAAGCGCGACTATTACTGCCAGTCGCGGCGCGGCAACCGCCTGTTCGAGCTGGGCTTATCCGAAGTTGGTCTCGCGCTCTGCGCCGCATCGTCCAAATCCGACCAGACCCTGATCGCCAACCTCGTCGCCGAACACGGGCGCGAAGGCTTCCTCGCCGCTTGGCTGCGCGCCCGCGACGCCGGATGGGCGGCCGATCTCATCCCGAACTTTCCCCAAGCCGAGGAGACTTGACCATGAAGACCCGTACTTTCCGCACGCGCGCCGCGATCCTGGCCGCAACCATGCTTGCCGTTTCGCCCGTCCTGGCGACGCAGCAGGCCCATGCCTTCGGCTTCGGCCGCATCGTCTATGACCCGACGAACTATGCGCAAAACGTCCTGACGGCGGCGCGCACGCTGGAGCAGATCACCCACCAGATCACCTCGCTTCAGAACGAAGCCCAGATGCTCATCAATCAGGCGAAGAACCTGGCGAGCCTGCCATACTCCGCGCTCCAGACCTTGCAGCAGAACGTCCAGAAGACCCAGCAGCTTCTCGGGCAGGCGCAGAACATCGCCTTCGACGTCCAGAAGATCGATCAGGCGTTCCAGAGCCAATACGGCAATGTCTCGCTGTCGGCTACCGATGCGCAATTGGTCGCGGGCGCGCGCGACCGCTGGAAGAACACCGTCGGAGGCTTGCAGGACGCAATGCGCGTGCAGGCCGGGGTCGTCGGCAATATCGACGCCAACCGCGCGCAGATGTCCGAGCTTGTTGGCAAGAGCCAGGGCGCGACGGGTGCGTTGCAGGCGGCGCAGGCCGGAAACCAGCTTCTCGCCCTCCAGTCGCAGCAGCTTTCCGACCTGATCGCGCTTCTCGCCGCCAATGGCCGTGCCGGTTCGCTGACCGAGGCCGAGCGCGCCGCCGCAGCCGAACAGGGACGCGAGCAGCGCCGTCGGTTCCTGACGCCGGGTTCCGGCTACCAGCCGGGCAACGCTCAGATGTTCAACAACGGCAACTGATCGCCAGAAGGAGAGCACCGTCATGGACGGCAAGATGCTGGCCCGGCTGGGCGCAATCATATTCGTCGCGGTCGCCATCACGGCCACCGCGATCGAGATGACCCGAAAAGAGGAGGCTCCGGTATCCGCGCCGGCCAACCTCCAACAGGCCGCACGCAATCCGCTGCGCGAAGAGCAGCACCGGTGCCAGCAGCTTGGCCAGAAGGCGGCCGACGATAGTGAGTGCATGCGCGCCTGGGCGGAAACGCGCGACCGCTTTCTCGGCCGCACGCCCGCGCCGTCCCCGCCCTTCCAGAATGAAGGGCATTGATCCATGGGCGGCGCTGGCGTGATCGACAATTTCCTCGGGGTCTTCACCCGCTATATCGACTCCGGCTTCGGGCTCCTCTCCGGCGAAGTCGCCTTCATCGCCACGACGCTGATCGTCATAGACGTGACGCTTGCCGCGCTATTCTGGTCCTGGGCCGCCGATGACGACATCATAGCGCGGCTGGTGAAGAAGACGTTGTTCGTCGGCGTCTTCGCCTATCTCATCGGCAACTGGAACAATCTCGCCAAGATCGTCTTCGACAGCTTCGCCGGCCTCGGACTGAAAGCCAGCGGAACCGGCTTTTCTGCCGCCGACCTGATGCGCCCCGGTAAGGTCGCACAGACCGGCCTCGACGCCGCCCGGCCGCTGCTCGAATCCATTTCCGACCTCATGGGTTGGGTCGCCTTCTTCGAGAACTTCATCCAGATCGCTTGCCTGCTTTTCGCCTGGGCGCTTGTTATCCTCGCTTTCTTCATCCTCGCCATCCAGCTCTTCGTCACTCTGATCGAGTTCAAGCTGACGACGTTGGCGGGCTTTGTCCTGATCCCGTTTGGCCTGTTCGGAAAAACCGCCTTCATGGCCGAAAAGGTGCTCGGCAACGTCATCTCGTCAGGCATTAAGGTTCTAGTCCTCGCCGTCATCATCGGCATTGGCTCGACGCTCTTCAGCCAGTTCACAGCGGGTTTCGGGGGCGTAACCCCGAGCATCGACGACGCCATGGCCGTCGTGCTCGCCGCCTTGTCGTTGCTTGGCCTCGGCATTTTTGGACCGGGCATTGCCTCCGGCCTGGTGAGTGGCGGCCCGCAGCTCGGCGCTGGCGCTGCCGTCGGAACTGGCCTTGCGGCAGGCGGCATGGTGCTCGCCGGCGCTGGCGCTGCCGGCCTTGCCGCGAAGGGCGGTGTAGCCGCGCTTTCCACCGGCGCTGCCGCAGCGCGTGGCGGCGCGACCGCAGCCGGCGCGGCATCCGCCGCGTTCAGCCTCGGTTCGCTCGGCCAGTCCGGCGCGGCGGGTGCTGCATCCGGCATGGGCGGCATCGGACGCGCGGCAGGCTCCGCCGCCATGTCGCCGCTGCGCCGTGCAGCGGCGAGCGTCAAATCCAGCTTCTCCGATGGCGTGAAGAGCGGCTTTGGCGCGACGGGCGGCTCATCGACCATGGGGACCATCGGCGGCTCCGCCGATGCGAGTGCCGATGCATCCGCCACCCAAGCCACCAAGGGCCAGCCCGATTGGGCGAAGCGGATGCAGCGCTCGCAGCGCCTTTCGCACGGCGTCCAGACTACGACACACGCCGTCCGTTCCGGCGACGGCCACGGCTCCGGCTCTTCCGTCAACATCTCTGAAAGTGACCGCTCATGAATCTCTTCAAGCGTCCTGCCGCGCACTACGGCAAGACCCCACAACCCGAGACACCCTACCAGAAGGCCGCACAGGTCTGGGACGAGCGGATCGGCTCGGCCCGCGTGCAGGCCAAGAACTGGCGCTACATGGCCTTCGGCTCGCTGGTTCTCTCTGGAGGCTTCGCCGCTGCGCTCGTCTG
>NZ_JBIVYG010000048.1:0-2700 GCF_044769685.1 Agrobacterium sp. NPDC090283
GCGGTGATCGGGCCGATGCCTGACACCTCGAGATGCAGGAAGGTATCCGATCCGAGATGTTCGGCAACCGTCACCTTGCCCTGCCACAGGCCGCTTTCCTTCGACAGCAGCAGATGTTCGGGCCGCACGCCGGCGGTGGTGGCACCCTTGCTGCGGGCATAATCGCCGGTGATCAGGTTCATGCGCGGCGAGCCGATAAAGCCGGCGACGAAGAGGTTGGCGGGGGTGCGGTAAAGCTCCATCGGCGAGCCGACCTGCTCGATATTACCGCGGTTGAGCACCACGATTTTGTCGGCCATGGTCATGGCCTCCACCTGGTCGTGGGTGACGTAGATCATCGTCGTCTTCAGCGTGTTGTGCAGCTCGGAGATTTCCAGCCGCATGGTGCCGCGCAGCGCCGCATCGAGGTTGGAAAGCGGTTCGTCGAACAGGAAGGCTTTCGGTTCGCGCACGATGGCGCGGCCGATGGCGACACGCTGGCGCTGGCCGCCTGATAGTTGCGAGGGCCGGCGTTCGAGATAATCGGTGAGGTTCAGCACCCGGGCGGCGTCTTCGACCTTTTTGTCGATCACCGCCTTGTCGAGCTTGGCCATCTTCAGCGGGAAGGCGATGTTGTTCCTGACACTCATATGCGGATAAAGCGCATAGGACTGGAACACCATGGCAAGGCCGCGCTCGGCCGGGGCCTTTCCGGTGGCGTCATTGCCGTCGATGACGATCTTTCCACCGGAGACGTCCTCCAGCCCGGCGATCAGCCGCAGAAGCGTGGACTTGCCGCAGCCGGAGGGACCGACGAAGACGACGAACTCGCCGTCGTTGATATCAAGATCGATCGACGGGATGACTTTCGCCTCACCGAAGAGCTTGGACACGTTCTGAAGGGAAATGCTGCCCATGTTTGTCGTTCCTTATTTCACGGCGCCAAAGGTCAGGCCACGCACGAGTTGTTTCTGCGAGAACCAGCCGATGACGAGAATGGGGGCGATCGCCATCATCGAGGCGGCCGAGAGTTTTGCCCAGAACAGCCCCTGCGGCGAGGAGAAGGAGGCGATGAAGGCCGTCAGCGGTGCGGCATTGGTGGTCGTCAGCCGGATGGTCCAGAAGGCTTCGTTCCAGGCAAGGATGACGTTCAAAAGCAGCGTCGAGGCAATGCCCGGCACCGCCATTGGTGTGAGCACGTGCACGATCTCGTTCCACAGCGACGCGCCATCCATGCGGGCTGCCTCCAGAATCTCGCCGGGGATTTCCCGAAAGTAGGTGTAGAGCATCCAGATGACGATCGGCAGGTTGATGAAGGTGAGCATGATGGTGAGGCCAATGCGGGTATCGAGCAGGCCGGCATTGCGGAAGATCAGATAGATCGGCACCAGGACGGCGACGGCCGGCATCATCTTGGTGGAGAGCATCCACATCAAAATGTCCTTGGTGCGCTTGGTCGGCGAGAACGCCATGGCCCAGGCGGCGGGAATGGCGATGATCAGCGCAATGATCGTCGAGCCGAGCGACAGCACCACCGAGTTCATGAACGGCTTGAAGTAATCGCGCTGGGTCTGGACCGTCACGTAATTCTCAAGCGTGCCCGAGGGAATGAGGCTGAAGCCGGCGATTGCTTCCGGTTCGGTCTTGAGCGAGGTGAGGAAGGCATAGAGGATCGGGAAGAACAGCAGCAGCGCCACGGCCCAGGCCGCGATGGAAAAGCCGATCTTCGCACGTGTGGTTGTCTTGCGGGCCATGATTAGACCTCCCCTGAGGCAATAGCGGTAAAAGCACGGGGCCGGATTTGTGTGGACTTGCGGGATGCTGGGGCCGGAAGGGAGGCCATTATCGTTCCGGCGGGCACATCCCCACCGCCCTCATTCCTGTGCTTGTCACAGGAATCCAGTCGGCGCGCGTCTGCGCGACGGAGGGACTTTCTTTCAGCCCAAAGACTTGGGCTGGCTGGATTCCTGTGACAAGCACAGGAATGAGGGAGGGTGGAGGGCCGGCCGGAGAACGAAACCCCGGAGGGCAAAATCCCAGAGAGCAAAACCCCGGAGAACAGAACCATTGTCATATCACGCCCCCTCAACGATCCAGGTTCTTGCCAACCGCCCGCATCAGAAAAATGGCGACGATATTGGCGAGGATGACGGCGATGATGCCGCCGGCCGAAGCGCCGCCGACGTCGTAACCGAGAAGCGCGGTGCGATAGATGAGGAAGGCGAGGTTGGTGGAGGCATAACCCGGTCCGCCATTGGTGGTGACGAGGATTTCCGCGTAAACGCCAAGCAGGAAGATCGTCTGGATGAGAATGACGACGGTGATGGCGCGCGACAGATGCGGCAGGGTCAGGTAGATGAAGCGGTTGACGAAGTTGGCACCATCCATCTCGGCGGCTTCCTTCTGCTCGCCATCGAGCGACTGCAGGGCGGTCAAGAGGATCAGCGTCGCAAACGGCAGCCATTGCCAGGCGACGATGATGATGATCGACAGCAGCGGAAACTGCGCAAACCAGTCGACCGGCTGGAAACCGAAGAAGCGCGACAGATCGGCAAGCACGCCGTAACCGGGATGCATGATCATGTTCTTCCACACCAATGCGGCCACCGGCGGCATGACGAAGAAGGGCGAGATGATCATGATGCGCACGATGCCCTGGCCGAAAATGTCATTGTCGAGCAGAAGCGCAATGGCGATGCCGCCGATGACGGTGATCAGAAG
>NZ_JBIVYG010000049.1:0-2415 GCF_044769685.1 Agrobacterium sp. NPDC090283
GTAAGCGATCAACAGATCCTTTGCATCGATCTGGTCGCCGGGCTTTACGAGAACTTCCGCGATCTTGCCGTCGCGTTCGGCGTGCAGCGCGGTTTCCATCTTCATGGCCTCAATGGAGAGCAGCACGTCGCCGGCCTTGATCTCCTGACCCTGATTGACGAAGACCCGGCTGATCACGCCCGGCATCGGCGCGCCGATATGAACGGCGTTGCCCGGTTCTGCCTTGCGGCGCACGGCGGAGCCGGAAGCGCCATGGGCGCGATCCGGCACCTTGATGCGGCGCGGCTGACCGTTGATCTCGAAGAACACCGTCACCATGCCCTTATCGTCCGTGCCGGACGAGGCCTGATTGACGATGACCAGCGTCTTGCCACGCTCGATATCGGCAAACAGCTCCTCGCCATCCTCCATGCCATAGAAATAGGCATGGGTGGGCAGCACGGAAACCGGGCCATAGGTCTCGGCGGTGAGCGCGAAGTCGGTGAACACCTTCGGATACATCAGATAGGACGCGAACTCGAAGTCATCGACCTTGCGCTCCAGCTTGGTCTCGATCACCGTCCGTTCGGCATCGAGATCGGCATCCGCCAGCAGTGAGCCCGGACGCACCGTATAGGGTGCTTCACCCTTCAGCGCCTTTTTCTGCAGGGCTGCGGGCCAGCCGCCCGGCGACTGTCCGAGATCGCCCTTCAGCATCGACACCACCGAGTCCGGGAAAGACACTTCGCGGTCAGGGTTTTCAACGTCGGCCACCGTCAGATCCTGGCTGACCATCATCAGCGCCATATCACCGACGACCTTGGAAGATGGCGTCACTTTGACGATATCGCCGAACATGCGGTTGGCATCGGCATAGGCCTGCGCCACCTCGTGCCAGCGGCTCTCGAGACCCAGCGAACGCGCCTGCTCCTTGAGGTTGGTGAACTGGCCGCCCGGCATTTCATGCAGATAGACTTCCGAAGCCGGTCCCTTGAGATCGCTCTCGAACGCCGCATACTGGTTGCGCACGGCCTCCCAATAGAAGGAAATGCGGCGGATCCATCCGGTATCGAGACCCGTATCGCGTTCCGACCCCGCCAGCGCCTCGACGATCGAGCCAAGGCATGGTTGCGAGGTATTGCCGGAGAAGGCATCCATTGCGGCATCGACGGCATCGACACCCGCATCCACAGCCGCAAGAACGGTCGCGGCAGAGATACCGGACGTATCGTGCGTATGGAAGTGGATCGGCAGACCGGTCGCCTCGCGCAGCGCCTTGAACAGAACCGTGGCGGCGGCCGGTTTCAGCAGGCCCGCCATATCCTTGACGGCGATGATATGCGCACCGGCCTTTTCAAGCTCGGCGGCAAGGCCGGTATAATATTTGAGATCGTATTTCGGACGCGCCGAATTAAGGATGTCGCCGGTGTAGCAGATGGTCGCTTCGCAGAGCTTGTTCTCCTCGGCAATCGCATCCATCGAGACACGCATATTCTCCACCCAGTTCAGGCAGTCGAAGACGCGGAAAAGATCGACACCACCCCTTGCGGCCTGACGAACGAAGTACTTCACGACATTATCAGGGTAGTTTTTGTACCCGACGCCGTTGGCGCCGCGTAAAAGCATCTGCAAAAGCAGGTTCGGCGCGCCTTCGCGGATGAGCGCAAGACGCTCCCACGGATCTTCGGTCAGGAAGCGCATGGAAACGTCGAAGGTCGCACCGCCCCAGCATTCCAGCGACAGAAGCTGCGGCAGCGCCTTGGAATAAACGCTGGCGACGCGGGCGATATCATGGGTGCGGACGCGGGTGGCCAGAAGCGACTGGTGCCCGTCGCGCATGGTCGTGTCGGTGACCAGAACGCGTTTTTCGTTGCGCATCCAGTCCGCAAAGCCCTTCGGGCCGAGCCTGTCCAGCAATTGCCTGGTACCGTCAGGCGTCGGCGCATCGATATAGGGCACGATGGGCTTTGCCGCCTTTTCGGAAGGCTTCGCACGACCCTTGGTTTCCGGATGGCCGTTGACGGTCACATCGGCCAGATAGGTCAGAAGCTTGGTGGCGCGGTCCTGACGCTTGACCTGCGCGAACAGTTCCGGCGTCGAATCGATGAAGCGGGTCGTATAGGTGTTGTTGCGGAAACTGTCGTGACCGATGATGGCTTCGAGGAAGGTGAGGTTGGTCGCAACGCCGCGGATACGGAATTCGCGCAGCGCGCGGTCCATGCGGTTGATCGCCTCATCCGGCTGCGGTGCCCAGGCCGTGACCTTGACGAGCAGCGGGTCGTAATAACGGGTGATGACCGCGCCGGTATAGGAGGTGCCGCCATCCAGGCGGATACCGAAGCCCGAAGCCGAACGATAGGCGGTGATGCGGCCATAATCCGGAATGAAGTTGTGTTCCGGGTCTTCCGTGGTGATGCGGCACTGCAGTGCATGGCC
>NZ_JBIVYG010000050.1:0-1905 GCF_044769685.1 Agrobacterium sp. NPDC090283
CATGATCAAGAAAATCCTCATCGCCAATCGCGGCGAGATCGCCTGCCGGGTCATCAAGACGGCGAAGAAGATGGGCATCGCCACCGTTGCGGTCTATTCGGATGCGGATGCCAATGCGCTGCATGTGAGACAAGCGGATGAAGCCGTTCATATCGGCCCCGCACCCTCGTCGCAGTCCTATATCGTTATCGATAAAATCCTCGAGGCGATCAGGAAGACCGGTGCGGATGCCGTCCATCCCGGCTACGGTTTCCTGTCGGAAAACGCCGCCTTCGCCGAGGCGCTGGAAAAGGCGGGCGTCGTCTTCATCGGTCCGCCCGTCGGTGCCATCCAGGCCATGGGCGACAAGATCACCTCGAAGAAACTGGCGGCCAAAGCGGGCGTTTCCACCGTTCCCGGCCATATGGGGCTGATCGAGGATGCGGACGAGGCGGTGAGGATCGCGTCTGAGATCGGTTATCCCGTGATGATCAAGGCGTCCGCCGGCGGCGGCGGCAAGGGCATGCGCATCGCCTTCAACGATGCCGAGGCGCGGGAAGGCTTCCAGTCCTCGAAGAACGAGGCGAAATCCTCCTTTGGCGATGACCGCATCTTCATCGAGAAATTCGTTACCCAGCCGCGCCACATTGAAATTCAGGTGCTGGGCGACAAGCACGGCAACACACTTTACCTCGGTGAGCGTGAATGCTCGATCCAGCGGCGTAACCAGAAGGTCATCGAGGAAGCGCCGTCGCCCTTTCTGGATGAGGCGACGCGAAAGGCCATGGGCGAGCAGGCCGTGGCGCTGGCAAGGGCAGTGGGTTACCATTCGGTCGGCACGGTGGAATTCATCGTCGATGGCGAGAGGAATTTCTATTTTCTGGAAATGAATACCCGCCTGCAGGTGGAGCATCCGGTGACGGAACTCATCACCGGCATCGATCTGGTCGAACAGATGATCCGTGTGGCATCAGGAGAAAAGCTCTCCTTCGGACAGGCCGATGTGAAGCTGAACGGCTGGGCGATCGAAAGCCGGCTTTATGCCGAAGACCCCTACCGCAACTTCCTGCCGTCGATCGGCCGGCTGACGCGTTATCGCCCGCCGGAAGAAGGCAAGCAGGAAAACGGCACCGTCATCCGCAACGATACCGGCGTCTTCGAAGGTGGCGAGATATCGATGTATTACGACCCTATGATCGCCAAGCTGTGCGCTCTAGGCAAGGATCGCGAAACCGCCATCGACGCCATGGGGCAGGCGCTGGACCGTTTCGAAGTGGAGGGCATCGGCCACAATCTGCCGTTCCTGTCGGCTGTCATGCAGCACGAGCGTTTCCGTGCCGGAAGGCTGACGACGGGTTTTATCGCGGAAGAATTTCCGGAAGGCTTTTCCGGGGTTGAGCCGGATGAGGCATCGTCGCGCAAGCTTGCCGCCATTGCCGCCATCATCCATCAGCGGCTGCAGAACCGTGCGGTGGAAATTTCCGGCACCATCGGCAATCACCGCCGTATCGTCGGCCATGACTGGGTGGTTTCGTTCGGCAAATTCCATCGAAGCGTCTGCGTGGAAACCGGCACGGATGGTACGGCGATCCGTTTTGACGACGGTGCTGCGCTGACGGTCGATACCGGCTGGCTTCCCGGCCAGAGCCTCGGCCTCTTCACGGTGGCGGGCGAGGTGATTGCCGCCAAGGTCGATCTTGCCGGGGCGGCGATCCGCCTGCGCTGGCGCGGCATGGATATTCGCGCCCATGTGCGCAGCCCGCGTGTTGCGGAACTGGCGCTGCTGATGCCGGAAAAGCTGCCGCCGGATACGTCGAAACTGCTGCTTTGCCCTATGCCCGGCGTCATTACCGGCATCTCGGTCGGCGAGGGCGACGAGGTGGAGGCCGGGCAGGCGCTGGCGACCGTCGAGGCCATGAAGATGGA
>NZ_JBIVYG010000051.1:0-1736 GCF_044769685.1 Agrobacterium sp. NPDC090283
AGCCGCGTCGGGCAGCTTTCGATGATGGCCGGCGCGATGCTCGAATTGTCGATGTCGGACAGCGACTGCGTGGCGAAGATGACCGACGCATTCTTTTTTCTGAGCGTCTTCAGCCATTCGCGGAGCTGGCCGGCGAAGCCTTCATCGTCCAGCGCAAGCCAGCCCTCGTCGATGATGAGCAGCGTCGGCCGTCCGTCGAGACGATCGCCGATGCGGTGGAAGAGATAGGCGAGCACGGCGGGCGCGGCCCCCGTGCCGACAAGCCCCTCGATCTCGAACGCCTGCACTTGCGATGTGCCGAGATGTTCGGCCTCGGCGTCGAGCAACCGGCCATAGGCGCCGCCGACGCAATAGGGCCGAAGCGCCTGCTTGATGTCGTTGGATTGGAGCAGGACCGCAAAGCCCGTGATGGTGCGTTCCTCGACAGGTGCCGACGCCAGCGAAGTCAGCGCCGTCCAGATATGCTCCTTCACCTCCGGGGTGATGGGGATGCCTTCGCGGGTCAGGATCGCCACGATCCAGTCGGCGGCCCAGGCGCGTTCGTAGCTGTCGTGGATGCGGGCGAGCGGCTGGAGCGAGACCGAGACGTCGGAGCCTTCGGTGAGGCCGCCGCCGAGATCGTGCCAGTCGCCGCCCATGGCGAGC
The DNA here is from genome assembly GCF_044769685.1 of Agrobacterium sp. NPDC090283. Taxonomy (NCBI): domain Bacteria; kingdom Pseudomonadati; phylum Pseudomonadota; class Alphaproteobacteria; order Hyphomicrobiales; family Rhizobiaceae; genus Agrobacterium; species Agrobacterium sp. NPDC090283. Next base: position 646 of record NZ_JBIVYG010000051.1, read on the forward strand.
GCGGCCGCCCGGATCGAACCGCCGAAATCGAAGGCGAAGACCTGCGACCGCTCATAGCGTCGGAACTGCAAGGCCATGAGCGCGAGCAGCACGGACTTGCCCGCGCCGGTCGGGCCGACGACGAGGGTATGGCCGACATCGCCGACATGAAGGGATAACCGGAACGGGGTCGAGCCTTCGGTCTTGCCGTAAAGCAAGGGGGGGCTACCCAAATGCTCGTCCCGTTCCGGCCCCGCCCACACCGCCGACAGCGGGATCATGTGGGCGAGATTCAAAGTGCTGATGGGAGGCTGGCGGACGTTGGCGTAGGCATGGCCCGGCAGACTGCCGAGCCACGCGTCCACCGCGTTGACAGTCTCAACCATGGCCGTGAAGTCGCGGCCCTGAATGACCTTCTCGACAAGGCGCAGCTTCTCGTCGGCAAGACGCGGATCGGCGTCCCACACCACGATCGTCGCGGTGACATAGGCCATGCCGGCGACATCGGCGCCAAGCTCCTGCAAGGCGATGTCGGCGTCGGCCGCCTTGTTGGACGCATCGGTGTCCACCAGCGCCGAGGCTTCGTTGGTCAGAACTTCCTTGAGGATCGCGGCGATCGACTTGCGTTTGGCAAACCACTGCCGCCTGATCTTGGTCAGCAGCTTGGTCGCATCCACCTTGTCGAGCAGGATCGCGCGGGTCGACCAGCGATAGGGAAAGGCGAGCCGGTTGAGATCGTCGAGCAGGCCGGGCGTCGTCGCGGTCGGAAAGCCGATAATGGTGAGGACGCGCAGATGCTCGGCCCCAAGGCGCGGTTCGAGCCCGCCGGTCAGCGGCTGATCGGCAAGCAGCGCATCGAGATAGACCGGGGTTTCGGGAACACGGACGCGGTGGCGCTTCGTGGAAACGCAGGAATGCAGATAGGTCAGCGTCTCCGAGTCATCGAGCCAGGCGCATTCGGGCATGAAGCCGTCGAGCAGCGCCAGCACGCGGTCGGTGCGGTCGATGAAGGTGCGCAGAATCTCTTGCGGATCGACGCCGGTGCGCTCGCGGCCCTCGTAGAGCCAGCTTTCGGCGCGGGCGGCTTCCTCGGCCGGGGGCAGATAGAGGAA
>NZ_JBIVYG010000052.1:0-1219 GCF_044769685.1 Agrobacterium sp. NPDC090283
TGAATAGCCCCGAGTTTCGTAGACACCCTCGGGTTAGATTTTCTGCTGCTTCTCGAACTCGACGGGCGACAGCATCCCGTTCCTGACGTGTTTGCGTTTCGGGTTGTAGAACATTTCGATGTAGTCGAACACGTCCTGGCGTGCTTCATCGCGTGAACGGTAAACCCTGCGACGTATCCTCTCTCGTTTCAGAAGATTGAAGAAGCTCTCGGCCACCGCATTGTCATGGCAGTTGCCGCGTCGGCTCATCGAGTGAACCAGATTGTGGTGCCTGAGGAACGAGGCCCAGTCCATGCTGGTAAACTGCGAGCCCTGATCCGAGTGGATCAGCACCTTGTCTTTCGGTTTGCGTCGCCACACCGCCATGAGCAGAGCCTGCAATACGACGTCCGTGGTCTGTCGGCTCTGCACCGCCCAGCCGATGACCCGGCGAGAATAGAGGTCGATGACAACCGCAAGGTAAGCGAAACCTTCGCAGGTTCGAATGTAAGTGATGTCCGTGACCCAGGCCTTGTCCGGAGCTGCTACGTCGAATTGCCGGTCGAGCTTATTATCGACGACGACAGACGGTCTGCCGCCATAGATGCCGGGACGGCGTTTGTAGCCGATCTGCGCCTTTATTCCGGCGAGACGCGTCAGGCGCGCGACCCGGTTCGGGCAGCACATCTCTCCCTGATCGAGAAGGTCGTCGTGCAGCTTGCGATAACCGTAGACCTTGCCGCTCTCTTCCCATGCCTTCAGGAGCAGATCGGTCTGTCGCTTGTCCTCATTGGCTCGCCTGCTCAGCGGGTTCTTCAGCCAGGTGTAAAATCCACTCGGGTGAACCCGCAGAAGGCGGCACATCGTCCGCACCGAAAACTGCACGCGATGCAGGGCAATGAATGCGTATTTCACTTTGCATCCCTGGCGAAATACGCGGCCGCTTTTTTTAGGATATCGCGTTCCTCAGTGACGCGGGCCAGTTCCTTCTTCAGCCGCCTGATCTCCTCGGCCTCGTCGTTGCCCTTGGAGTCCGACCCAGCAAACTTCTTCTTCCATTCATACAGCGAATGCTGGCTGACGCCGAGACGCTGCGAAACCTCAGCCACCGGATAGCCCCGCTCCGTGATCTGCCGCACCGCGTCACGCTTAAACTCTTCGCTGAAATTCGATTTGCCCATGATGCTCTTCTTGCCTCAAAATTAGGAAAGAAGGTGTCTACAAATCTTGGGGCTATTCA
>NZ_JBIVYG010000053.1:0-1191 GCF_044769685.1 Agrobacterium sp. NPDC090283
CCCTCATCAAGTCAGTCGTATTTGCTCATTTTGATATTCTTTCAATCTTGCGTTTGCGATGACGATGATGTGGCGCATGATTGCACCAAGAGCTGTTAGCTTTGACTTTCCGGCATGGAGTAATCGCCTATACGTCGCAGCAAGGTGGCTCTTGCTGTGGCTTGCAGCCATAGCCGCGGTAAAGAGCAGCGGTCGTAACTGCCGTCGTCCACCAGTGGTAAAGCGACGCCCTTTGTGCGCGCCGCTGTCACGGGGGTGAGGGGCGCATCCGGCGAGGCTTGCTGCCTGCTTGCGATCGATGTGTCCGAGTTCCGGCATGAGTGCCAACAGCATCGGCGCGATCACCTTGCCAATGCCTGGAACGGTTTGCAGGATGGCCTTGCGATCTTTCAAGCGTTTATCGAGGCTGATGATCGTTTCGATCTGTTTGTCGATGGCCTCGATACGGCGCTTGATTTCGGCAATATGGCCGGCAATCTCGCGAGCGATCGGCTTATTGCGCGGCGCCTTCAACCGGTTTTCCTCTTGCACGCGCATGGACACGAGATCGGTGCGGCGCAAGACCAGCAGTTTGACCTTCGCTTCATGTGGAGGGCTTGGCCGCCAGCGTGGGAGGGATTGCGCCCGTGACAGACCATATTGTGCGATATGGCGTGCATCGATGGGGTCTGTCTTGGCATTTGCGCCGCAGGCGCGGATGAAGGCTTTGACCCTGACAGCATCTGCGCGGTGGGCGGGGATGGCAAGGTCTTCAAGGACATCCAGCAGATCGTCCTCGTAGCCACCGGTGGCTTCGCAGATGGCGAGCATATCGCCACGTCCGGCATATGGCTTCAAGGCGGCCCTGAGCGCGACCTTGCTGTTTTCGACGGTGCCGATCTTTCCGGTGCGGGTATCGAAGAATGTGATTGTTGCTTTGGAGACGTCAAATCCCAAAGCGAACTGGATTTGTGCGGTGTTCGGGTCCATGATGGGGCTCCATGCTTGGCATTGTCTGCGGGCGCGGTGAAAGCCGGCCCATTCAAGTCAACAAGCGATGCGAAGCTGGTGCGATTGCAGCCCAGGATGAGGCCGGTCGAGAAGACCCATTCCTGTTCGGGCGTACAACCGCATGGCCTCCGGGGTGGCCGCCTCGGAGGTCATCCAACGTCCCGAACAATAAAGCACTTTTTCGACAGACAATTCCTGTGC
>NZ_JBIVYG010000054.1:0-1171 GCF_044769685.1 Agrobacterium sp. NPDC090283
CGGATCGGCTCGGCCCGCGTGCAGGCCAAGAACTGGCGCTACATGGCCTTCGGCTCGCTGGTTCTCTCTGGAGGCTTCGCCGCTGCGCTCGTCTGGCAGTCGGTGCAGGGCACCGTCGTTCCCTGGGTGGTGCAGGTCGACAAGCTCGGCCAAGCGCAGAGCATCGCTCCGGCGACCGCCGACTTCCGCCCGACGGATCCGCAGATCGCATGGCATCTCGGCCGCTTCATCGAGCAGGTGCGCAGCATCCCCGCCGATCCGATCGTCGTGCGCCAGAACTGGCTTCGCGCCTACGAATGGACCACGGATCGCGGTGCAGGCGCACTCAACGATTATGCTCGCACCAATGATCCCTTCACCAAAGTCGGCAAGCAGCAGATCGCCGTCGATGTTTCCAGTGTCATCCGCGCTTCGCCCGACAGCTTCCGCGTCGCCTGGACGGAGCGGCATTTCGAGAACGGCCAGCTCTCCGGCACGGAACGATGGACCGCGATCCTGACCATTGCCGTCCAGCCGCCACGCGACGCCGAACGGCTCAAAGCCAATCCGCTCGGCATCTATGTCAACGCCATCAACTGGTCGCGGGAGATGGGCCAATGAACCGCGCGATCCTCAAGCCCGCAATCGCGGCCGTTCTGCTTTCGGCGACCATGCTCGCCGGCTGCGCCTCCACCAAGCCGCCGCAGATCAGCTACGACAATAGCGTCCCGCCGCTGCCAGCCATTCCCGCCGCCGTGGCGGATGAGCGGTTGAAACCGCTGCATGTTCCTCCGGCCTGGACGGTCGCGCGCGGCGGTCAGACCGCCAGCACGGCGACCGGCCGCGTCGAGAACGCCAATGCCGCCGCCCGCGTGCAGCCGCGCCGCGAAGGATATTTCAACGCCATTCAGGTCTATCCCTGGTCGGACGGCGCGCTCTATCAGGTCTATGCCGCGCCCGGCCAGATCACCAATATCGCGCTCGAACCCGGCGAGAGCCTGACCGGCGCCGGGCCGATCGCCGCCGGCGATACCGCCCGCTGGATCATCGGCGATACGGAATCCGGTTCCGGCGTGGCCCGTCGGGTGCATGTGCTGGTGAAGCCCACACGCGCCGACATCACCACCAATCTCGTCATCACCACGGACCGACGCACCTACATGGTCGAGCTGCGATCCGGCGAGAAGCCCTA
>NZ_JBIVYG010000055.1:0-1102 GCF_044769685.1 Agrobacterium sp. NPDC090283
GTCCACAGTGCCTGTTGAAAAGGGTGTGGAAACACTCGTGACTTCGGGCGCAAAGGGTATCGGGACTTCGGGCGCAGCACTATCGGGACTTCGGGCGCACGAACCGCAGTTAAGTCTTTGGTCCGACAAGCGGAATCCGACCGCTAACTTAGAGTCTAACAAAGAATCTAACTTTTCTTCTGAGGCGCACGCGCACCCGAGGCGTGGTGCCAGTGCCGCCCGTTCCGTCGCCGAGGTGCTGCGCGACCTGTTCACGCCCGACCCATCCGCCAGCAACGGAGGGCGGCGCTCATGAGCGGCAAGGCATCGCGCCACACGCACGGCCGTCCGCAGCCCGATGGGCCTGCTCCCTTCACCACGCTGGTCGAGCTGACCTTCGAGAAACGCCGGATCGAGCATTGGATCAGGTTCGGCCACAAGAGCTACGAACAGATCATCAACCGGCGCCGCAGCATCGTCGGCTTCGCGCCCGGCAGTCTGTTCGCCTTTGTCCGCTGGGCGTCCGGCGAGCATGGCACAATCGTCTCGCGCATCGACATCGTGCGCGCTATCGGTCGCGGCGGGCCGTTCCAGACGCTGCCCTTCGTCCGGCCTGGTGGCGACATCCTGCTCCGGCTCGACGGCTGGCCGAAGGTCCAGCGCGCACTTGCTGCCATCGACGCGGTGGAAGCGCTCAACGTCGATCCGGCCGACGCATCGCCCGATCACTGGCGGCACGTCCATAACCGGCTCAGCGCCGGGCTGGAGCCGAACGCCTACACGCCCGAACGCCATGCCGCGTGGATCGGTCGCCGGAGGATCGAGCCATGAGCCGCCGCCGCATCCTTGGCGTGGCGCTGCTCGCCGTCGCCGCCGTCGCCGCTCCCATCGCCGTCGACATGCCGTTGAGGCTCCTTTGGAACGCCACCGCCAGCGCGCCCATCGGCTTCTATGCGATCGAGCCCGCCGACCGGCTGACCACGCCCGAACTGGTCGCCGTCATGCCGCCTGAACCGCTCGCCGCCTTCATGGTCGGCCGCGGCTATATCGGCAACGGCGTGCCGCTCTTGAAGCGCGTCGCCGGTCTTCCCGGCCAGCGGGTTTGCCGGATCGGCCGCGCCAT